>QMOF01000244.1 GCA_003650185.1 Chloroflexota bacterium
CCCACCAGGTCTGAGATGAAATACGCCAGATGTCCCTCCGGAAGCCAGTCCCGCAGCGATACCGGCATCAGGTATATCTGCTCAGGATCATACGGGCGGAAGGTCTTGCTCATGTGTCCCCCCCTCATCGCTCAGCTTTGCCCCGATTATACCTGTCATTCCTGGCCAAAGCTATTACTCGGACAGGCTCCTAGAGGAAGAGGCGCGCGAACTCGAACCTGTCGCCGTCAAACAGGCCCTTGTCGGTCAGCTTCAGCCTGGGGATGACCGGCAGGGCCATGAAGGACAGGGTCATGAAAGGAGCGGCAAGGGTCGACCCCAGTTGCCTGGCAAGGCGGGTCAGCTCGGAGTACCGGCGCGCCACCTCGAAGCCGTCCTGGTCGGTCATGATTCCGGCTATGGGCAGAGGAAGTATGCTGTGCATGTCTTCAGAGACAGCGGCCATGCCGCCCCGGTGCTCTATGACCAGGTTGACCGCCCGGCAGATGTCGTCGTCGGTGACCCCAACGGCGATGATGTTGTGCGAATCGTGGGCCACGGAAGAAGCGACGGCCCCTCTCCTCAGCCCGAACCCCCGGACGAAGCCGACGGCGGGTGGTGCATCCTGGTAACGGTTGACCACCGTGATCTTGAGGACGTCGCGCTCGGTGTCAGCGATGACGTTGCCCGCAGAGACCTTCGGAGGCAGGCTGAGGCTGTCGGTGAACAACTGACCGTCAAGTGCCTGGATGACGCGAAGGCTGTCGCCCTCTACTTTGACGGCGAAGTCAGAGGCCCGTTTCTTCCGCGCTTTGAAGTTGTTCACCAGTCGTGCCGCGCCGTGGGGGAGCAGCGTCCTGCCCCCCTCCGCCACCACCCGGTCGTCGATGAACGTCCTCAGCACGTTGAAGTCCTCGAAGCTGTCTACCTCAATGAAGTCGGCGTGACAGCCTTCTTGAAGCAGCCCGACGTCCAGCCTGTAGTGGCGCACCGGATTGACGCAGGCACACCGCAGCACCTTCATTCTGTCAATGCCGCGCGCCAGCGCCCGCCTGACCAGGTCATTGATGTGGCCCGCCACCAGGTCGTCGGGGTGTCTGTCGTCGCTGCAGAACATGCACTGGTCGGGGTACTCCTCGATAAGACCGACAAAGGTATCGAAGTCTTTGGCGGCCGATCCTTCCCTTATCATGATCTTCATCCCCAGCCCGATCTTCTCCAGCGCCTCCTCGCGGGTCAGTGTCTCGTGGTCGGTGGATATGCCGGCAGCGACGTACCGCTCCAGGTCTGCGCCCTTGAGGCCCGGCGCGTGGCCGTCGACTGGCTTGCCGTACTTCGCTGCCAGGGCGATCTTGGCCATCACCTCCGGGTCGCCGTTTATCACACCGGGGAAGTTCATCATCTCAGCCAGGTAGTGTATGTCGGGTGACTTGAGCAGCACGTCGACCTCCTCCGGGCCTATCCGCGCCCCGGACGTCTCGAAGGGCGTGGCTGGAACGCACGACGGAGCGCCGAAATAGAACTTGAGCGGGGTGGTCTTGCCGTTCTCGATCATGTAGTTGACGCCGTCTATGCCCAGGACGTTGGCGATCTCGTGGGGATCGGATACCGTGGCCACCGTGCCGTGGGCCACCGCCAGCCTGGCGAACTCCGACGGCACCAGCATGGAGCTTTCGATGTGGACGTGCGCATCGATCAGCCCGGGAAGAATGAAGGTCTGGTAGCTTTTGCGGTCCCTTTCGATGCTGGCGATCCTGCCCTCTCGGACCTCTATGGTGCCCGGATAGATGGTGGAGTGGAGTACGTCCACGATGTTGCCCGAGATGCGCTGGATGGGACCGCTCATTCTATGTGGCCTCCCTGTTGTTCGTTGACGCTGCTAGACAATGCCCGACTGCCTCAGGCTCGCGATCTGCTCCGGCGTCATCCCCAGCAGGGCGCCGAGCACCTCGTCCGTGTGCTCTCCAAGCTCGGGGCTGGGCCGCTGGACCGCGCCTGGGGTGCGTGACAGCTTGACCGGCGTGTTCACCACGCGCAGGCGGCCGCTGCCGTCGCCGGAGACATCGACGATCATCTCGCGGGCGGCGATCTGCGGGTCACCGGCTACCTTGTCGATGGTGTTCACCGG
The DNA here is from genome assembly GCA_003650185.1 of Chloroflexota bacterium. GTDB lineage: Bacteria > Chloroflexota > Dehalococcoidia > UBA2247 > RBG-13-53-26 > B9-G15. Next base: position 2,108 of record QMOF01000244.1, read on the forward strand.
GCCGCACGGTATACCCATCGACTCAAGCTCAGTCAGCCATTGGGCAGTGGTCCTGGCCTTGAACGCCTGGGTGAGGACGGGCTCCAGGGCGGCGTAGTTCTGGGTGCGCAGGTAGCCGTCGGCGAACCTGGGGTCGTCTATGATGTCGACGCGGTCGATGGCGGCGCAGAAGAGGGGCCACTGGTCGCCGGTTATGGCCACGGCCACGTAGCCGTCGCTGGTGGCGAAGACCTGGAACGGTGTGAACACGGGGTGGCGGGTGCCCAGCGGGCCCGGCACCTGGCCGGTGGCGAAGTAGCGGGCGAAGGCGTTTTCCAGGATGGCGGCCTGGCAGTCGAGCATGCCGATGTCCACCATCTGGCCCTGGTCGCTCCTGTTGCGCTCCTCGAGCGCCGCCAGGATGCCGATGCACAGGAACAGCCCGGCGGCGATGTCCCCCATCGAGGCGCCGGGCCTTATGGGGGGGCCGTCCGGCTCCCCGGTGATGCTCATGATGCCGCCCATGGCCTGGATGACCACGTCGAAGGCGGGCTTGTGGGCGTAGGGGCCGGTCTGGCCGAAGCCGGAGCAGGCGGCGTAGACCAGGCGCCGGTTGTGCTGGCGCAGGATGTCGTAGTCGAGGCCCAGCCGCTTCATGGTGCCGGGGATGAAGTTCTCCACGACGACGTCGGCCTGCCGGACCAGCTTGAGGAAGATGTCCTTGCCCTGTTGCCGGGCCAGGTCGAGGGTGATGCTCTTCTTGCCCCGGTTGAGGCTGAGGAAGTAGGAGCTGAGGCCGTCCACGAAGGGGCCATTGCCGCGGGCGATATCTCCCCTGCCCGGCTGCTCCACCTTGATGACCTCCGCCCCCAGGTCGCCCAACACCATGGTAGCGAAGGGTCCGGCCAGCACCCAGCCCAAGTCCAGTACTCTGATTTGGTCCAGCGGCCCGCTCATCGACGCCTCCCGACCGACGCATCCCATTGTACAGGCGCCAGCGGGCTACAGCAATGGCTAACAGTTTTCCAACTCGCGTGCTATAATGTCGTGGGGGATTGTGGCAGGCGCCCTGGCATCAGAGGTTTGGTGGGCTTAGCCTACTCTACCCTCTGAGAAGGCGCAGCGTGGGTGAAGTCTGGCGAAGCCGACCCTCACCGCTCCTCAAAGGCAGGCTTTGTTCCACGTCACCCGCCCTGCGCGACTGGCCTATGGTCTGGGGTAGTCGCAGCTCGCAACCACGCCTGGAGAAATGGTAGAATGCCCCCGGCAGG
>QMOF01000245.1 GCA_003650185.1 Chloroflexota bacterium
CGGATCGGGAGCGAGAGTCTCATCCTCCATACGAAGGTTCAGCCGGTTGCAGCACTCCGACACCGCTTCGTCAGGTAGCTGGTTGCCCATGTCCACACAAAGGTCCCTGTGGATAGCGCGGAGACGCCTGTAGCGGGATAGCCGTTTCCGAGCCAACTTGTCGACGGTGTCCCCCAGGTTTCGGCGAAGGCGCCGGCACACAGTGCATACTCTCAGTCAGACCCGGGCCTGCCGAGTGTGATGGAAGCAGAAAACTGGCCATCCTGCCACTGCTAGTGTATCACGACAGGCCCGACATTCTCAAGGACTGCCGAGACTGCGGCTTGCCTCACGTAGAACGTAACGAAAGGGTTGGCGATTGCCTTGTGAAAAAGGCAACCGGAATGGAGGAAGATTGGGCCAGATGGAAGACAAGGAGGCGAAGCCTGGCCCGGATGACGCTGAGTATCCAAGACCGGGCTGGCGCAGGCAGCTCACTCGTACTGGGTCACCCGGACTGCGCTCGCCACCGTGAGTACCACCAGGACCGCGGACACCCTTTCCATAGTTCCATTTGACATACCTGGGCCAGAGTGGCAAAAAGGCATCAGTCCATTAAGCTGCTATCATGGAAGAACAGCTCTGTTGGGGGGGGGGCGAAGCTATCGTGTGCAAGACTCCGTAGCGGTCCTGGTTATGTGCCCTGCTGGTCGGGGTTTCCTCTCGGCTGGAGGCTGTATCCTCTCCTATTGCGGTTCAAGCCAGGGGCCAAAGTAGATCCTTACGCCGGGATTTTCTACACCGAGGTAGGGACATTGCCTGGGCACCATGGCATGAGGGCAATGCCCGGTGGGACCAGGGGGAACAGCAGGCTCTCCGAACCCCACAAGTCACCAGGCCGCGCGTGGAATTCAGCACGGGCAGGCCTGACCCTTCAAATACCGGTTGCCACTTATGGGATAATAGCTACAGGGGGTAGCGATGAGAGAGGGTGACATTGAGTTGCTGCGGCAACTGGCTGACTACGAGAGCACCCTGGACTTCAGCCAGCCGGGGATGGATCTCGGCTGGTCCTGGAGGGACGTCCGGGTGCAACCTACCACGCTCAATCGCCTCTACGTCGAGGGCTACCTGGACAACCCCTTCAAGAGCAACAGCTATACCGGCTATCTGCTGTCTCAGAAGGCAAAGGACCTGCTGGATGGCATCGCTGCTGCCGAGAGCGAGGCGCCAGAGCCCCTTGATGTGCCGGACGACCTGTTTGCCGACATCATCGGCCACGAGGACGTCAAGGCCCTGCTCAGGGCAGTGCTCCAGGCGGAGAAGCCGGTGCACGTCCTGCTGGCCGGGCCTCCCGCCCTGGCCAAGAGCCTCTTCCTGTGGGACATCGAGAGACTGGCCGGGCCGAGGGCCCTGTGGCTGGTGGGCTCGGCCACCTCCAGGGCTGGTCTGTGGGACCTGGTGGCCGAGAGGCGGCCGTACGTTGTGCTGATAGACGAGCTGGACAAGATGAGCGCTCCAGACACGGCGGCCCTGCTGTCCATGATGGAAGGGGGCAGGCTGGTGCGGGCCAAGAAGGGTCGGGAGCTGGAGCTTCGCAACCTGGTGAGGGTGGTGGCTGCCAGCAACAGGCTGACCAGCCTGTCGCCGGAGTTGCGGTCGCGGTTTGCGGTGTGTAGACTGCGAGCCTACAGCCGCAGCGACTTCCAGGCGGTGGTGAAGGGAGTGCTGGTGCGGCGCGAGGATGTAGACCCTGAGCTGGCTGCTGAGATAGCGCGGCGGTTGGATGGCCGGACCCAGGACGAGAGGGATGCAGTGCGGGTAGCCAGGCTGGCGCCACAACTGGGGGTGGCCGAGGCGGTCAGGCTGCTGGTGGGGGATGGGGATTAGAGAAGGCTGGGTCTGCGGACTGCGCGTGAGTAAAGGTACCAGCGTATTCGATTATACTATACTCGTAGCTGTTGAACCCTGAAGCCAGGTGCGTGAGTGAGCTACTCAGAGAGGGTGGATACAGGCTGGAGAGAGGGTCATCCTCTCTCCAGCCTGCCCGTCGCGGTGTGGGAAACAATGACGTGGCAGGACAGGATCATAGCCGATATAATATCCGACTAGCTCGATCTGCATGATTGTAGCCGGGTGCTGTGCACAGGCGCAAAGGAGGGAAGATGCGAGCATCACTCCCGATTATTCTTTATTCTCCTGCTGTTGGCTGCTGGGTGCAGCCCAAAAGGCAATGGAACTCAGAACGGGGATAACCTGGACACCACTGCTCCCCTCATCTCGTCCATGTTTGTCTCGGGCGTCGGCAACACCAGCGCGGTTCAACTATCGTTTGTCGGCAAAGGGAAGGACAGCACCCAAGCACGAGTGGTACCGGCCGCAATTGACTTTTTATCCGGTGTTCACGCCGCAGTATTCCAGTGAGAAGAACAAGGAGCGCTGACAGAAGGTAACTACCGGCAACTAGGTCGAAGCTTCACTGTCTCTTGCTTTTGGGGGAGTAATCTACAGCCCGAAGTCCAGCCGCGTGGCTACGTGCACCTTTCCAAATTTACTGATGCATCCCAGCAGTTCGGGCCAAGAATGCGTCTCCTGACAGTTGTCAATGACAAAATGAAGTAGAGCAAGATAACCTTTGGGTGGCCGCATGGGGCCTCTGTTTTCCTCATAATAATAGGTGATTTCTTGTACCGAGTGCTTATTAATTTGAACTCTTACAGTCTCGGCTAATTCTTTCAGTGCGGCATCAGACTGGCTTTTGGGTAATCCTGCTTCTTTCACTATAATTTGCACTCCGAGCCAATAACCCGACTTGCTTTTGAATGTTACATCGTACCTTTCTCTTCGCTCTTCGGGAAAGAAGAGACCATATTTGGCAGAAAGAATGGCCCAGTTCAAACTTTTTTCTTGCAGTAAGATGTGAACCGGTCAATCCTTGGCGAATTATACAACTTATCTGGCGGCAGTATTCCGTCACGCTTGTTCTTACTACAGTGGGTTAGGCTCAATTTCATATTGGTCTCCTCGTACAGGGCAGCCGTTGGCCAAATTCTAGCGACATCCTGAACATACCTCTTCCAACACACCTTCCCTAACCGGACAACCGATAAATGAGCACTCGCTCTCGTATCCGCAAAGAATTCTTATGACGGGGCACGGTTGTCCTTCTCCTGACTTACCAAGACACAGTCCTAGGCTTCGCCCGTGCCACCCGCCACCGAGCGCCAAGAAGAAGAATGCAACTCTCTTGATACCCCAAACTGCGGAAGTTGGGCTACAGCCCTATGATGCAAACGCTGACTACCGGAGCGTAGGGCTCATTGCCCATGTTGTGGGCGATGGCCAGCTTGGGGTCCTTTGTCTGTCGC
>QMOF01000246.1 GCA_003650185.1 Chloroflexota bacterium
CGCAACCCAAATTCGGGCCGCCCATACCGTCCTGAAGACAGTCAAGGATGTTGACCAGCGAATCATCACTGTCGTGGGCGGATGCAGTGTTAGCTGCTACCCCCACACGGACTCTTGAGGAGAACCCCAGCATCGATATTGCCGTGACCGGCGAAGGCGAATTGACTTTGAAGGAACTGCTCGATCGAGAAGGTGGAGGCCTGGATGAGATAGACGGCATCGTGTACCGCAAAGGGGAGAAGATCGTTGCGAATAGGCCCAGGAAACCCGTCGACAACCTGGACGATATCCCCTTTCCCAGGAGAGACCTTGTGCCGTTCGAGGACTACTCGTTGGGTGGTGCTGGCATCCACAGGATCAAGGAGTTGCTGACTGCACTCAGGTTCCGTGAGGACAAGGTGCGAGCGGTCATAGGCCGAATCGTCAAGGTTCTGCGAAGACGTGACCCGCGTCGTGGATGGCGCCTGCCTTCGTACGGGCGGGCGGCCAGTGTAGTCACCTCACGCGGGTGTCCGTTCAACTGCTACTTCTGCGCTGTTCGGAACGTTTGGGGCAACACCTATCGAACGCGCTCACCGGAAAACGTACTGGACGAACTCACGTTGCTGTACAAGGAATACGGGGTACGGCACTTTGGCATTGTGGATGACAACTTTAATATCTCTAAGAAAAGGACCATCGCCATATGCCAGGGCGTGATCGACCGTGGCCTTGATGTGACCTTCAGGGCAGACAGCGGCGTGTACGTCGCCAACCTCGATGAGGAGACATTGTCTCTCATGAAACGAGCGGGATTCCATGAACTCTATTTTGGCATAGAGAGCGGCAACAAGTGGGTCCTGCACAACGTGATCAACAAGAAGATAGATCTGGAGAAAGTGCGGGAAGTAGCCCGATTGTGCAAGAAAGTTGGCATTGTCTCAGGTGGCTATTTCATGGTTGGTGTACCCGGGGAGACGATAGATTCTATGGAGGAGACCGTGAGATTTGCCATAGATAGCGGGCTGGACAGGATACGACTCTATACATGTCAGCCCTTCCCTGGATCAAGGCTATACGAAGACTGCCAGAGAGAGGGGTGGATAACTGGTGACTTCGACGCTTCCAAGGCCCTGATATTCGACACAAAAGCTCATATCAAGACGAGTGAGTTCTCCCCCGAGGATGTTACCTTGGTCGCCGAGAAGGGCAGGGCCGCACTGCGCCAGCAAAAAAGGCTCGACATGTAGCGTTGGCCACCGTACTAGAAGCAACAGAGTGCTTGAGAGCGGGGCTGGCAAGCGTCGATTCCCCGCTGCACAGAAAACGTTGATTGCGTCACATGGCACCAAAGGTCATCGGTATCCTGGGCGGGATGGGTTCTGAGAGCACATTTGACATGGCCGACATCCTCAAAGTCCATCTGATTGAAGAACGCGCCAAATACACAAGCCAGGAGCTCCTCCAGCTTCGCAAAGTTGGCCGGACGGCTGCGGTCCCTACGGTCGGGAGCGGGCTCTGGTTCGGAGAGAGCGGCGTCGAGGCGCTGAGTTGTGGCTCGTGACGAGACGGCTCAAGCATGTGTCGGTGATAGACCCGTAGATATCCTGGCCCGGGTGGTTGTCGAAAAATGCGCTTCGTCTGGTGTGCAACGCGAGGCGGGTTGGGGTAGCTCTCGAGTGCAGAGGCGGTCCTCGCGCTATCTGAACGACCAGAGGTCATGACCGAAGCAGGACCAGGGAGAAGATTCACCCTTGACGTCGGATGGGTCCTGCTTTCTTCGGTGGCCGCTCTGCTTGCCGGCTTCCTCGTAAGGCCACTTCTGGCCAGGTGGTTGGGGGCGGACGGGCTGGGCCTGTACTCTCTGGCCATCACCATTCTCAGCATGGGTCTGCTTCTGGGCAACTTCGGGCTGTCCCAGTCAATCCTGAAGTATGTGGCCGAGGACCGAGACAATCGAGACAAGGCGGCCCGGATCGTTCTCTCCGGCTTCAGCGTATCTATTGTCTTGGGTGCAGCGTGTGGTGTTCTCGTGTACGTGTTTCGGGGCCCCATCGCTGACTTCTTCGACATGCCCGAGGTGGCCGATTTCCTACCCATACTGGCTCTGGCTTTCCCTTTCTACTCTCTGTTCACCTCCACAACGGGGCTATTCAACGGGCTGAGGCAAATGAGGACTTACGCCTTCCTGGTCATGGGGCAAAGCGTTCTTCGGACGGTTGTCGTGCTGGTTCTGGCTGGGATCGGAGCTGGCGTGAAGGGGGCGGTTGGCGGTGTTGTGGTTTCGGCTGCGGCCATCAGCCTGCTCGGACTCTTTGCCTCGCGACACCTCATCCGAACATCCCTGGAGGGCTGGGCGCAGAACGCCAGGAGACTGCTCTCCTTTGGCGGACGGATGTTTGCTGCCGATGCCACCAACGTTATAGCGAATCGGATTGACGTAGTAGTGATAGGCTACTACATGGCCGCGGACGACATCGGATATTACAGCGCCGCAGCCCTGGTAGCCACTTTCTTCCCTCTGCTCCCCGGCGCAATACAGAGGATAACTTTCCCGGCTGCATCGCAGCTCTGGGCACAGAAAGACTACCAGACTCTAGCCAGGATGATTGACAAGAGCATGAAGTACTCTACCTGCGTCATAGCCCCACTGGGCCTGGTGGTCGGATTCTTTGCCAAGGACATCCTGACAACCGTATTCGGGGCTGGTTTCGACGTTGCGGCAGCGCCACTCTGCGTCCTACTGATTGCCAGGGTTTTGAGAGGTGGCACCGCCGTGCCCATAGGCAACGTTATCCCGGCCATTGGCCGTCCCGACCTGAACTTCAAAATCGAGCTAATCGGCGCGGGCCTGAACGTGGGGCTGAACATCCTCCTGATTCCCCGATACGGCATTCTGGGGGCCGCCATCGCCACCACGATCTCCCTGGTGGCAGGCGCTGCCATTTTCCTCATATTCGTGCTAAAATTGCTGCCGGTCAGGATCGACATCAAGTGGTATGTATCTGCTTTCGGGACGGCGCTCATAGCTGTGCTTGCCTACTGGGGGATTAGCGCTCTGGTGAACCACTACGTGGTAGGGGCAGTTATTGCACTTTTGTACATTGCCCTGGTAGTTGGCCACTTTCTCACCAAAGAAGACAGACACATGTTCACAAGCTTGGCCTATTCTTTGATACGAAGAGGATAAGCAGTTATGCCCGGACTGGTAGGAGTGGTTTCAAACAAAGGCGACGGCCAGCGTCTTCTGGACAGGATGGCAGACTCGGTGAGACACAGGTCGTGGCAGAAGACAGACATATTCAATTCGCCTCCCTTCCATGTTGCTCGGGTCCACCTGGGGATATTCAAC
>QMOF01000247.1 GCA_003650185.1 Chloroflexota bacterium
GATTAGTCACCATTTCTAAACAGCCTCTTCTGATCAACCTGGCTGATTGGCTCTTTGCCTTCCCAATCGAAGAGTCGCTGCGGCGGATGCGCTTTGTCACTTGGGCACAGCACCGCCTTTTGCCGCGCGACCACACCCGAGGATGACAGAACAGTGGTTACCACGGGGTTAAGACTTGTGACGAACTGGTTGCACCTGGTACGTCCCCCCAGCGGGGCAACAAGTCCACCAGGCGCCCCCAGCCTGACGCGATAACCTCTCGCTCCCACCACCAGCCCATTCACACCGGGTTGCAAGTCCCCTCAGCCCAACCCCATGGCAGTGAAGAAGTGGGACATCCTGTCCTTGATCTCTTCAACAGTAGTGTACCGCTTGTCGCAGATGTCCATGCCGATATGCAGAAAGGGAACGCCGAGGTCCCGGCACGCTTCTCGCATGATGCTGGCGCTGGCAGCCATATCCTTGTGACCCATGTGGCCCGGGAAGACGACGCAGTCAATCCTGTAGTCCTTTACAATTCGGGTTATGTCATGAATGACATTGGCTGCCAGACCACGGCCCTGGTGAACCATCGGGGGGTGCAGGAAAGCCCGCTTGGCCAGACCCTTGAACATGGCATCCTCGCTTGAGGTGTCTATCAGTTCGTAGGGGCAGTAGCTTATCATGTCCATGGCAATGACCGCTCCCCACTCCTGCTCCAGCCACGGTACCAGTTCGCCAAAGAACATGGGTTGAATGTCGTACCAGAATAACCTGATCTTCTGGTTTGGCACCTCCGGTCTGTTCTCCCGGACGCGCGCTTCGGCATTGGCAACCATGTCCTGGTACCATCTTGTCTTGGCAGGGTCTCCTGCTCCCATGTCGTTGACCAGGTAGAAGCAGGACATCGGCATGATGTAGCTGTGAGGCGTTGGCACCGACCTCCGCAGCTCATTGTATTCCATCCACAGGGCATAGCCCTTGTTGGTCTCCTCCACCACTTCCTTGAGGCGGCCCGTGTCCAGCGTTTTGCCGGTGTGCTTGTCAATGAACTCCACCATCCTCTTCATCTCGCCGGCGTAGTACTCCACGGCCCGGTCATCGCTGTGATAGGGAGGATCGGGGCAAAAGACCGGCACGTTTCGCCAGTCCGGGTGATTCATGAAGGCGGCATGCATCCCGGCCACGCCGTCGCATGGCTCAGTCAGTGCCAGGTACGCCGTCGGGATGGGCAGCAGCCCAGCGGCCTGATAGTACAGGAGCAATTTCAGAAGCGTGCAGCAGTCGGGTGGTATTCCCATCTTGTCCATTTCTTCCAGGTCTTCCTCGGTATGTGGGCTTCCACCGCTGCCACCGGCCATGAACTGGTGGGCGACGTGAAAATACCAGGGGATGTCCACAGCCGTCAGTACCTCCACGGGGTTGGTGAACTGGCTTGCCAGGAACGGCTTGTCGTTTTCGACACAATCGATTACCCGCCTGTGGTTGTTCAGGATATCCTCGATAATGAAGGCCTGGAGATTGCCCATTTCACCGGGGTCGAGTTTGAGCACCTCCAGGATGGGCTCGAACATGGCAATCTCTTCTCTAAGCCTTGATACGCTTCTTTCTTTCTTTGCGTCCATTTCTAGCCCCCCACTGTCTCCAGGAATGCCTGGACCCTCGTCTTCAACTGGCCGACTCCACCGAGAACGTACTCGCGGTCCATGCACAGCAGAGGTACATTCAGGTTCCTGAAATCATTGGTGAGCGAGTACTGCTCAAATCCCCACGTCTCGCAGAAAGCCAGCCGCTGGAAAATGACGCCGTCCACGCGGAACTCGTCGATCATGCTCCTGACGTACTCAAGCCTCCTGGGATACTCCGTGTACATGCGGGCGCATGAGGGGCGGTCGGCAACGTAGTACTGCGCCAGGGCAACCAGCGGATCGGCGGCATTCTCGTCCACGTCTTTCCATAACGTTCTCGACCCGAAGCAGAGGGCGTCCGTCACCACCAGGCCGCCCTGGTTCTCGATGATCTGGACGTACTCCGGGTTGTCCAGCAGGCCACCTATGATCATCAGCCTGGCCCGATAGTCCGTGTGTCCCTCTTTCCCTGAGATATCTTCCAGCAAATCGCCCAGCAGGTCGGTGTAGACGTCTTGTGGCATGACGCTACCGGCCACAGTTACCGCCAGCATCTCAGCTCCGGTAATGGGCGGCCTGCTTTCCTTGCGGAGGTCGTACAGGTCTCTCAGCAGGCGCCGCGACCTGTTATGCTGCGCGATGGCGTCCCGCAGCCTCTCATCCGTTATGGCAACGCCGAAGTGGTCCTGCATCCGCTCCCTGAGGATACGAAGCTCATCCGTGAACCACTCAACCTGCGGGACCTCCGCTTTCTTGGGCAGACTGAGTATCTGAACGAACGGCGTCTTCAGTTGGCGAATCCAGTGGTCATAGACGCGGCGCACGTGGTCACAGCTATTGAAGATCACCAGACCGTCCAGGAAGTCGTACTCGCCCTTGAGGGCCATGTTGAAGGCATGGCGCGGGAACGAGCAGTTGATGCTGCTGAAGAATGAGTCTGACAACTCCGTGCCCGTGCTACCGGTGGCTCTCACCCTGAACGGCAGAAAGCCAGCGGCGGTAATCATTTCCACGGGCATGGCAGAACAAAAGTAACCGACAATCCTGCCGCCTTCCTGTTTCCACCTCCGAATCTCGGGGTTGACCAGGGTAGTGGCTGTCTCAGACAGCCGGTCGAAAGCCCTTGACGCTACGCAACCCTTCAAGACATACACCTCCTTCCCTGGAGTGGCGGTCACCTGCGGATGTTGGCCTGCCCCCCAGCGGTTGTACCCCCATTACTTATACCACATTCTCGGGTTACAGGTGTCACACCAGCAGGTGTAGGGTGAGTGTAGTGAAACGGAACCCACCTTCCGGGAGAATGGTGGTGGGTTGCGCTACGCTTCACCCACCCTACGCTCCTACGCTCCTAAAAGGGTACAATTCCTAGCTTTGAAACCCTCTCGATAGAGGGGCGGTAAAGATTAGTCACCATTTCTAAACAGCCTCTTCTGATCAACCCGGTTGGTTGGCTCTTTGCCTTCATAATCGAAGAGTCGCTGCGACACATGCGCTTTGTCATCTGCGCACAGCACGGCCTTTGCAGGGCGACCACATCCGAGAATAACAGAACAGTGGTTACCAGGAGATTAAGACTTGTGACAGGTCGGTTGCAGGAAGGTTACAGACGATGAGCAAGGACACATATGGCGCGGCCAGCTATTTGTACCGACGCTGGCCACGCCTACCTGGCCCAGAAAGAATAGGGGTGGAGCCTATAGTACATCTTGA
>QMOF01000248.1 GCA_003650185.1 Chloroflexota bacterium
CATGGCTCCCGTGCTGGACAGCGGCACAAGCGTCCGGCTCGGATGTCTCACGTGTAGTGAAGGCGTTCACTGTGCTCCATTTGTTGGCCAGAAGTGCTATAATCTGGGGCGACAGCAGGGCCAATGGACAAGCTGGGACTCGCTCTTGTTGTACTTCTGATCGTCACCCTGGTCAGCGGGCCAGGCTGTGCTCTGCTGCGGAACGAGACTGGCTCCTCGAACGCGACTGGCTCACCTATTTGCCCGGACTGGGAGCCGCTGTACATCGACACGGAGTTGGGACCGCCATTGTCGAGTACACGCGAGCTGGTCGAGATGATCGGCCCTACAGTGGTGTCTGTGGTGACGGAGAAGATCACCCGAGACATGTTTTTTCAGCCTGTGCCCAAGAGGGGGGCAGGGAGTGGCATCATTGTAGACCCCAACGGTTTCATAGTGACCAACAACCACGTGGTGGAGGGTGCTACCAGTGTCACGGTCACTCTGAGCGACGGCAATACCTTCGACGTCATCAAGTGGGCGACCGACCCCTGGACAGACCTGGCTGTGCTGCAGATTAATCCGGGCAGGGACCTGCCCTATGCGCACTTTCTAGAGGGGTCTCTGGAGAAGCTGGAGGCGCTGGACGAGGTTGTGGCTGTAGGCAATGCCCTGGCCCTGCCTGGCGGACCCACCTGGAGCAAAGGCGTGGTGAGCAATCTGGGCCGTTCCATCCAACTGTCGGGTGATGTGGTCGTGGACGACGTTATCCAGACAGACGCGGCCATCAATCCAGGCAATAGCGGTGGCCCATTGGTGAACATGGCCGGTCAGGTTGTGGGCATCAACACGGCTATAGCCGCTGAAGCTGAGAACATCGGGTTTGCTATAAGCACCGATACCGCTATCCCGGTGGTGAATAATCTGGTCAGGAAGAGCCGTGTGCCCTGTGCCTGGCTCGGTGTGAGCGTTTTGTCTGTTACTCAATCGTTGCAGGAGCAGGAAGGGCTGGTGGTCGACCGTGGAGCGCTGATCGTGACGGTGGCATCTGGCAGCCCGGCGGACGAGGCTGGTCTCAAGGCCGGGGATGTCATCGTGAAGCTGGGTGATTGGGATGTGACCAGCAGCGAAGAGCTGGTGGACGCTATTCAGAGCTACAATGCAGGAGACACGGTGGAGATCACTTGCTGGCGCGGGAGTCAGCTATTCGTGACCGAAGCGACGCTCATTCAGAGGCCCTCGCTCTGAAGCTGTGCCTGCTTGTGCTTTCGTATTGCGTTATTGTGTTGCCCTTGTCCGCGATTCCTGAAGAGCCTTGAATCGTCACGGCCGTTTGCTTATTCGCCCGGTGTTTGCCTTGCCCGGCCGCCTCGCCCGGCGGCATCCCGGCTCGCCCGATGAAGTCACCGTTCTCAAGCAGGCGGCATGCGGGGTGGCGCATGTCCCGGGCGGTAGCGCGTGACAGCAGCACAGGTGCTGGGGGAGACGGCTCCCGTTGAGAGCAACAACGCGACCCATGCTGGACTACACAATACTGGAAGAACTGGAGCCTGTCTTCTATCCGCGCTCCATTGCAGTGGTCGGCGCGTCTCCGAACGAGGCGAAGATAGGCTCCCAGTGGCTGAAGGGGCTGATCGCGTGTGGCTTCAGCGGCGACGTGTACCCGGTGAACCCCAGAGGCGGCGAGGTCTTCGGTTTGAAGATATACCCGGACCTGAGGTCGATCACGGGGCTGGTGGACCTGGTGATCGTATGCATTCCGCGCGGTGGTGTACTTCCCCTGCTGGACGACTGTGCGGCCAAACAGGTGAAGGCCGTCTACTTTTTCACGGCCGGGTTCAGCGAGGTGGGTGACCCGAAGTGGTCATGGGTGGAGGGGGAGATGGTGAGCCGGGCGCGGTCGGGTAGGTTCAGGATCATTGGCCCGAACTGTTTTGGCGTTTACTCACCTGAGCACGGTATGCCGTACGGGCCGTTCCGTTTGCGCACGGCGGTGGGCCGGGTCGGCGTCATCTCCCAAAGCAGCGGGCACCTGGGCAAGATAATCGAGTTTGCCGGCATGCGCGGTCTTGGCTTGAGCAAGGCAGTCAGCGTGGGGAACGCTTGTGACCTGGGTTGCGTCGACTTTCTGAAGTACCTGGCTGTGGACTCGAAAACGACCGTGATCGGGCTTTACGTGGAAGGGCCACGAAACGCGCGGGGACTGTTTGAGATGCTGCGCGCTGCATGCCAGGTCAAACCTGTGGTTGTCTGGAAGGGAGGCAGGAGCGCGGCCGGTGCCAGGTCGGCTGTGTCGCACACCGGTGCTTTGTCGAGCTCTGCTGTCACGTGGTCGGTGGCGCTAAGGCAGGCGGGCGCCATCGAGGTGGAGGGACTGGATGAGATGGCTGATACTCTCCTGCTTCTGGATAAGGTGGGCCAGGTGAGGAGGGGTAATCTTGGAGTCGTTTGTGGCCTGACCGATGGAGGGGGTGGGGAAGCTGTGATGGTGTCGGATGCGTGCGCTCAGCTTGGTATTGATGTGCCAACTCTGAAGGAGAAGGCAGGGCATGAACTGGTGGACCTGATTGGCGAGGTGGGCAGTGTGCTGTGCAATCCGGTTGACATGAGTCAGCGCCAGCGTGATCCTCAAACACTGCGGCGGGCCATGGAAGTGGTAGCTGGTGAGCCGCAGGTTGACCTGATTGTGGTGTACGAGAACGCTGGGGTTATCCTGGACTCGTTTCCGGAAAGCACGGCTGAGGCGCTGAATGCCACCATCGGCGACTTCGCCCGCGGCCAGGAGAAACCGGTCCTTGTCGTTCTGCAACATGGCCCGGCCGAGAACCGACGGGTGCAGATAGAGCGGAGCCTGGCGGGGGCGGGGATAGCAGTGTTTCCCAGCATAGAGAGGGCAGCCAAGGCCATTGCCAACGTGCGGAGGTACACTACTTTTCGTGATGCAGTGGCGGATGCCAGCTATGGGTAATGCTGTCCGGTGTTGTGAAATGTGGTCACGCGTCCAGGCGTGATCAGTGTGCGGCGGATACGCCACCGTCCGCCCTTCTTATCCCCAGGGTTATCTCATGGCCGTCGATGCGGTGCTTCTCCGCGTAATCGCCTTCCGCAGGTGACTGAGGGGTCAGTTGCCGTGACAGCGTTTCCTGCTTGATGTAGGCCGCCTGGTTCTCGATGGCCCGGGCAAGGGGAGGCCCGGCCTGGTAGCATGTCGAGATGTAGTCGGCAATGTCAAAACCGGCGTTGCGGCGCATGGTCTGCAATCGGTGCACCACCTCGCGTGCCAGACCCTCTTCCTTGAGCTCGTGCGAGATGTCGGTGCTCAGGGCCACAAGAC
>QMOF01000249.1 GCA_003650185.1 Chloroflexota bacterium
ATGGCAGAGTGATCGGCCTTCGCGCCGAGCGGGACGGCCGCGATTTCTTCGTCAGAGCGGCCAAGGGAGTCCTGCTGGCTTCAGGAGGCTTCGAGTGGAACCAGGAGATGAACAAGAGGTTCATGAACTGCCCCACTTTGTTCCCCCTCACCCCGAACTCCAACGAGGGGGACGGACATATCATCGGCATGGAGCTCGGCGCCGCCGTGGCCCTGATGGACCACTCTATATACCAGCCCGCTTTTCGGGTCACCGGAGAGGAAGTCCAGGGCGGACCCTTCTACCGGCCCCTGTCCTACGGCTACCCGGGCAATATCCTGGTCAACCGCCATGGCAAGCGCTGCTGCAATGAGTCCTTCTACCCGGACATAGGCCGCGCCTTCGTGGCCTATGACAGACTGAAGTCAGAGCTGGCCAACGTGCCCATCTTCTGGATATCTGACAGCGAAAACGCCAACCGCACCGGCATGAGCGTCTTGCCAAAGTTCACCAAGGACACTGGATGGCTCCGCCAGGCCAACACGTTGCCGGAGCTGGCCGGGCAACTGGGTATCCCGGCCGACAGCCTGACCGAGACGGTGGAGCGTTTCAACAGGTTCGCCCGCGAAGGCCGCGACCCCGATTTTCACAGGGGTGAGGGCACATACCAGGCATACTGGGGTTCACGCGGGGCGTGGGCCGGCCAGAAGCCAAGCGACACCCTGGGCCCGCTGGAGAAACCTCCCTTCTACGGGATAGAGCTGCACGTGGGCTCAGTGGGCAACCTGGGAGGGCTGGTTGTAAACCGCAGGGCCCAGGTGCTCAACACCCGGGGAGATGTCATACCGGGGCTGTACGCTACCAGTAACACCACGGCACTGCTGTCGCACGGGTTCACCTACACCAGCGGCGCCTGCCAGGGCAAGAGCATCATCTTCGGCTACATCGCTGCTCGCCACATGGCCAGGGGCTAGCCCGTCGCATCAGAGTATTGTGCTCCGTGCCGCAATTGGCGCACGCAGTCGTCCCTTGGGGTGTAGGCTGGTCTGGCCTCTGGCACGCCGCCAGCGGGCGTAGGTCGTGGCGCACTACGAACCCTGGTCAGCATCTGTAGGCGATGTAACCGCTCAGATACCCGCGCTCGACCACCCGGGACCACTCCGCAACCCGCCCTGTGGCAGTGTGCGTAAAGGCACATCTCAGCCCAGCCGAGGAAACCGGATTGGCAGCCTAAGCGCAGCGTTGGAGAATCGGAGCAGACGACAAGGAGGGCTGCGGACGGTGGCATCAGTTGTTTTCGGGGCCATGGTCCTCCTTGAGGGACCTGCAGGCTGGTAACAAACCATAACACATCGGCGAGGTCCCGCCCATTTATTTCGCCGGCACGGGCCGTGATTTGCACTGGGACGAAGCTAGCCAGGTGAAGTGACTGCCAGCCCGGACTGTGCCACACTTATGCGTTGGATGGACTCATGAGGGAGATGGGGCTGGAGGAATAGGGCAATATCTCCAGAGCATCTGTCTGCAATACGTTCAGGCGGTTGGAGTCTGACGGATGTGTAGAAGTCAGTGCGGAAAAGGTCGGCAACATGCCGGAGCGCAAGGTATATGCGATCACCGAAAAAGGCAAACAGCGACTCTTGGAGGAACTCAGGGAAAACATGCTGGCTCCCTCAGCCGGTGACGATACCTTCGCTCTGGCGATGTGCTTCGGTTTTGGCATGTCGGAATAGGTCCCGGACTACTTCACCAAGCATCTGTCCCAGATTTATCGGTACGTGATACAGACCATTAGTCAATAACTTCCGTCGTCAGGCTGGCCATTAGGAGAGGGCATAGTCAGATTTCATGTCATTCCCGCGCAGGCGGGAATCCAGCGGGGTGAGGTGGTAGCTGGGTTCCCGATCGGAGTCGGGAACGACATGCATGACTGAAGTTCTACAGTTTGGTTTGTGCGTTGAGCGTGAGAGGCCAGGGCTCTGAGCACGAATCCACCGCCGCGAGGTCGAAATGTAGTGCCCAACGATGGCCCTCTGTTCGTGCCTGGGTGTATTGACACATACGAAGCGACCTCCAGGTAGAGTGTGTAGTGGTAAACCTGAGGTCGCTTCATGTTCATCAGAGTCAAGGGGGTCTGGCCCCTACCGCTACCTTTACAGATAGCGGAGGATCACCGTGAAAAAGGCCGCGTGGTGCAGCGCGTCCTGTGCGCCCTGGGACGGGTGGACAAGCTCACTGCCAGCGGCGGCAATGGTTCCCTCCTGCGTTCCCTGGCCCGTTTCAGCCAGCGGGTCCAGGTGGTAGAGGATTACCAGCAGGGTGAGCTCCAGGCCGAGTCTGTCAGCCAGATCGGCCCCGACCTGGCCTTCGGGCGCCTGTGGCAGACCACCGGGGTTCAGGAGGTACTGCAGGAACTGCTCCAATGCCGCCGGTTCGGACTGCGGTGGTGTGACTACCGCCAGGACCATTCAGAACGGGGGGCGCGAGGGGAAGCGGGGAGCTATTTTCAATTTTAGATTGAGGTGCACGGCCGGAAGAGGCACCACAGCGTATGAGGAGCTTCGCTCTGTGTATGTGGCAGAGTCAGGAGTAGTAGACGAGGGTATAATAGATCCAAGCCCCTCAGGAGTCCTTCATCAACAGGGAGCTGTATCACTTTCTTAGCCATCTTATTCCTCCACAGCGCCACTACACAATACTATACACATAGACCTGCACACAGTCAGTTACCATGTTTCCTTTGCTTAGCATATCCCAAGAATGTCTGCGTACTTCTGGAGGCTGCTTCTGTGTTTGAGAGGTAGAGCGACTGCGTGCAACCGGCTGATTCTTGCTAGACTTTTGCAAGCAGTTGGTGGGCCCGGTTGGACTCGAACCAACGACCTCACGCTTATCAGGCGTGTGCTCTAACCACCTGAGCTACGAGCCCGCGACACGCGCTGCCGCAGATACCCGGAAGGCACGGGGCAGCATCGCCTCGAGGACTGAAGGTTGGGCTATCACAGCAGGCATAGCGCCCGCGTCAAAGTATAGTTGCCCGCGCTGGTGACTGTCAACAATAAAGACGAAAGCACCTTAACCCCCTGGATAGTGGAAGGAAAGAGGATAATTACTAAAGCAAACTCTCCGTTTGCTGGAGAGACCGACCTGGGAGTAATAACTCCCTAGAAAGGAGGTGATCCAGCCGCACCTTCCGGTACGGCTACCTTGTTACGACTTCGTCCCAATCACCGGCCCCACCCTCGGCAACTGCCTCTCGCTAAAAAGAGTTGGCTCATCGACTTCAGGTGTTGCTGGCTTTCATGACGTGACGGGCGGTGTGTACAAG
>QMOF01000250.1 GCA_003650185.1 Chloroflexota bacterium
CAAATGCCCTCAAGGGGATTCGAACCCCTGATCTTCGGCTTGAAAGGCCGATGTCCTAGGCCTCTAGACGATGAGGGCACACTCGGGTAGTCTACCGTAGGCTAGGGGTAGACGGCAAGTGACTCCAGCCCGGCGGTCTCAGGGAAGCCCAGCATGACGTTCATATTCTGCACGGCCTGCCCCGATCCTCCTTTGACCAGGTTATCCAGGCAACTGATCACCATCAGCCTGTTCGTCCTCAGGTCAATCGTGGGGTAGACCAGACAGAGATTGGTGCCCAGCGTCTGCTTGGTCTGGGGCGGGGCGTCAGCAACCCTGACAAAGGGCTCGTCTTTGTAGAAATCGCGATAGACCTGCCGCAGCTCCGCCACGCCTTTCTCCCCGTCCGGCAGCTTTCCGTCCGCCAGGCGGGCATAGCAGGAGGTCAGGATTCCCCGGGTCATGGGCACTAGATGGGGTAGAAAGGTAACTGACAGCTTTCTGCTGCCCGTGGCTTCTAGCTCCTGGACGATCTCAGGCAGGTGGCGGTGTCCCCCCAAGGCGTAGGCCGACACATTCTCGTTTGCCTCGGCGAAATGCGCCGTCATGCTCAGCGTCCTGCCTGCCCCGGACACGCCGGACTTGCTGTCCACGATGATGTCGGGATGGACAAGTCCCTCCTTGACCGCCGGGACTAGCGCCAGGATGGCTCCAGTGGGATAGCAGCCGGGATTGGCCACCAGCGAGCAACTGGCAAGCTGAGGTCGGTGGAGCTCGGGCAGCCCGTAGACAGCCTTCTGAAGCATCTCCGGCGCCGGGTGGCTGAAGTCGTACCAGCGCTGGTACTCCTCTACGGCCTTCAGTCGAAAGTCGGCGCTGAGGTCTATCACTTTCGTGCCCTTCTCGACCAGGGGCAGAAGGACTTCGGCGCTGGCCTTGTGTGGCAGTGCAGAGAAAACCACGTCTGCCACTTGGGGCGCGGGATCGATGGTGAGACCGATACCGGAAAGGTGCGGTAGCACGCTCGCCAGGCTCTTGCCTGCTTCGCTCCGCCCCGTCACCGAGACGAGCTTCACGCCAGGATGGCGCGACAGCAGACGTGCTGCCTCCATCCCCATGTAGCTCGTCACATTGATAATAGCCACCTCTACTACATTCATGCCCAGACACTCCCGCTTGCCCTTCGAAGGGCGCGAGTAACATTGTAGCGTCCGGCGTGAGAGCGGGCAACCTGGGGGGCTGACTGGTGGAGGGCCAGGCTTTGCCGGCGCCTGATTGTAAGTCAGGGCGAGGCGGCGTGCCCGCACTCGCCTCAGCGGCATCCCTGGGATTCTCGGTGGGTGGTGGTTCTGAAAGTTGCCCGTCCTCAACGGGCAGGGGGCGTGAGCGACAGGCGGAAGCCGTCCTCAGCTTCTTCACACGCCACCCTGTAGGCCTTGCTCTCTGCCAGGCGGGTGACGTTCTCTCTGGAAACGGCGGTCTCCACCAGCACCGTTATCTCCTGGCCCGGGTTCTCTTCAATAGCTTTCTTGGTCCTGACCACCGGGATAGGACAGGAGAATCCCCGAACATCGACCTCGATCATGGTGTTCCTCCTCCAGCAAGGCAAATCCTGCTCCACCGGCACAGGTGTTCCCTGAACACAGCCGGAAACTGCTCGATCACCTGCCATACCCTGGTGCCCGGTGTGGCCTGCGCCGCCTGCCCCGCCACGCGGTTGGCCCTGGCAGCGATCAAGGCAGCCTCGTGCGGCTCCAGTCCAGCGTACGCAAAGGCGGACACCAGCCCGGTGATAGTATCACCTGTCCCGCCGATGGCCTCCAGGGCCGGGACGTCCGGCTCGGCGACGGTGCCGACCACGCGCCCGGCGCTGACCACGTAGTCGGTCTCTCCTTTCACTAGGAGTAGCCGAGCGGCGCTCCTGTTCCTGCAGGCAGTGGCAACCAGCTCGGGGGTGCGGCTGATATCGGTGTCGAACAGGTGCCTGGCTATATAGGCAGGGTGGATTGCCTCGGGATCGGCCAGAAAGGCCATCTCGGTGGCGTCTGGCGTGAAGATGTCAAAGACTTCGGCCAGCCCCGCTGCCTTGGCGGCGTACATCGAAGCCGCATCAGCGATCATGATCGGCCTGTGGTCACACTTCCCCACAACGTCGCACAGCTTCCTGGTGAGAGACATGTCTGGCATACAGTAGTGAAGGGTAAGCACCCGAGGGGCGAGTCTGGCAATGTTCTCAATTAGGTTTTTATATATGGCCCGGCTGCCCTCGCCCCACCCCGTATCCCCAGCCACCAGCGCCTGCGGCGGCTCAAGGCCCAGGTACCCAGTGGTGGCCAGTGCAGCACTGATCATGGCAGCAGTGCCCTGGGTGCAGGGGACACGGCGGCCATCGACGACGATGAACTCTCCGCCAGCGGTGACCGCTCCACAGGTCAAGGGTAGCCCTTCCACGGGCACAGTTCCAGCGAGCAGCATCATGATTGTGGTCCTCCCTGCCATAGCTCCAGGCCCTCGTCCAGCGCTCTGTCCAGCATCAGGGCACATAGGGTGAAGCCGATATCCCTCGGCCTGGCCACGTCGGTCAGCTTCTTCTCGATCATCTCGGCATGGAGGTGGGGGATATCGGGACAGCCGCCCCCGGACGTGTTGACAATCGTGCCGCTGCGTTTCTCGAAGGTCAGCTTCATGTTTGCCGCCTTCACCATTACCCACTCACCGAAGTCGGTCACCTTGACGATATCCAGGAGCTCCGAGGCGCCCACTTTGAGCGGTACCACGCCCACGTACCCGACGTCTTTCGCATCTAGCGCCCGCTGGATGCCAGGCTTCTCCACCAGGTTTACCTCCAGGGCCAGGTCGCAGCCCTTGCGCAGTTCGGGTGGTGGCGCAATGAGCTTCACTCCGTAACCCGCCTCCTTGACCACCTTCTCCGCTTTGAGGGCCTCCTGGACCTCCCGAAACAACACCACGCCGCCGCCTTCAAGAACAGGCTTCTTGCGCTTGAGAAACGTCATCGTCTGCCGCTCCTTCTATCCTTTGTCTCTCATGAGAAGGCCAACCACCACACAAAACGCCAGACCTGTAACCACCGCCACCGGCCCCCAGGTGCCCGTCCCGCTAGGGCTCGAGGCAAGCAAGAAGTTGTGGGCAAAGGCAGCGCCAGCCAGCAGGCCCAGGACGGTCACGCCCGCATCCGTGTCGCCCTCCCCGGAGAGGACGAGCTGGCGCAAGGGACAGCCGCCCAGCAGGGTGGCCGCCAGTCCCACCAGCAGCATGCCCAGGAGATTCCACAGATGGTCGTCATGGGCCACCGGC
>QMOF01000251.1 GCA_003650185.1 Chloroflexota bacterium
CACATTCAACAGATCCGTCCTGTTAACGCTCACATAAATGCCCGTCTCATTGACCTCAAGGTCAAGCACCGCACTCTCAACTACCTTGTATATTATAATGTCCATACTTCCATACGCCGTGACGCTCACATTCGCAAGCTCAACACTCGCAACTGGCGTCTCAATCACAACCTCCCTCTCGAACACAAACGTTCCGTTGAACGCCATCACTCCGGTACCGGACGTGCCGTTCAGGCTTATGCTCACGCCCCTCACGTCCATCACATTGCCGCCGTACACCAGCCTCATCACATCAACCGCCACCGTGCCGTTCACGAACACATCCCTCAGCACAATACCAACGTCCAAGCTCTCAACCCTCACATACGTGCCGCTCTCGTTCACAACCAACGGCTTCAGATACAGGTACTGCGGAATTCTCAACGTCGCATTCAGCACCATCTCCGCAACACTGACATTCAGCGGAGGCCTCACCTCCTGCACTATGTCCGCAACCTCCATCCTCACAACATCCGACACCACCGCCGCTCCGGAGGCGCTCACATTGACATCAACCATCGGACCCGCAAACGTCGCCTCCACTCCCACATCCATCACGTACTTCTCAGTTCCATACCACGTCACAAGCTCAATGCTCACATTCGCCTCTCCGCTCACCTCAAACCCGTCAACACTCACATTCAGCGGCACGTTCCTCGACCTGATCTCCAGCATCTCCTCCGTTATCGCAACACTCAGATCCATCAACTCTCCGGCTAGCAACCTGATGCTCACATTCTCAAACACCGCACTGCTCACAACCACCGAAATGTCCGTAACGTTCACCAGGTACACAGTGCCCGTCGGCATGTAGATGTAGTTCTCCACAGATCCCACTATCTCGACTCCCGCCTCAGTCCTGTTCGCTAACACCTCAAATTCGTCCACCACCAGCGTCGCATTGATCGCGGGCACCTTCACCACAGTGGGCTGCCCGACATCCACAGTAACGTTCAATGCAAGCGTCTTCACCAACGAGACATTTCCTCCAAGCACCACGTACATCGTCGCATTCAGTCCCTTGAGTGGCACATCAAGGAGCGGTAGCTTGATCGTCGTGTTTCCATACACCTCAACTACTCCCTCGAACACAACAGTGCTGTTGATCCACTCAGTAGATGTCACATTCATGTACATGCTCGCCCTGCTCACATTCAATACCACGCCGCTCGGATCTACCACAAACCTCGCCTCAACTCCCTCCTGCAACAACCTCAAATCAACAGGCGCGGCCGTAGCGTTGATGTACAACGCCACTCTCTCAATGTCCCTCATCACCACCCGGGACTCTGGCATTCCAAGCCTCATAACCTCCATCTTGACACTCGCATTGACCTCCGCGGTCACCGTGCCCGTAATATTCACCTCTCCAACCGTAACGTTGACATCAAGCTCGCTCAACGTCACGTACCTTCCACTGGAATTCAGCTCAAGCCCAAGCCCGATCTCCGTCGGAATCGTGTGGTTCAACACAGCAGTAAGGTTGTCAGCCGTAAGGTCTCCCTCAACGTCCAACCTCACCTCCGTCGTCGAAATCCTCACAACACTCAACCCGGTAACCTTCGCACTTCCGTTCGCAGCAAGCGCCAGACCAATAACTTCAGATCCCAGGTACTTGATGCTCGCACTCACGTCAATTCTGCTCACTCTCTGCGTAGTAACGCTACCCTTCGCGCTGATATCCATCTCAGTAATGCTCAGATCACTAATGTCACTGTCAAGCCTCATCTCTCTAATACCCACATCGACCTCCGCGGACGTCACATTAACAGTCATGCCAGTAACGTTGAACTCACTAACCGCCACATCAACGCTCATGCCAACACTCGCATTCGTCTTAACATCCGCTAGAACAGTGTAACCGTCCGGAAGCACAACCTTTACCGGAACACTCGAATTCACCACAACTCCACTCACCGTAACGTTAAGAACCATAGTACCGCTCGAACTCACGCTCGTGCTGAGGTTGAACCCGGACTTGACGTCCATCACGACCTTGCTACCAGCCTCTACGTAGGCGTCGATCCTGCCTGCCTTTAAGTTCATATCAGCTGTCATCTTAAGTGTAGATGCGACAACCGAAGTCGTTCCGGTAACGTTAACGTATCCGGCCGGAAGCACCACATCGACCGGGACTGCGCTACTCACATCAATGCTTGTCAGGCTCACATTCATATTAACTACATCTAAGGTCGTTATATTGAGCACCTGCTTGAGCACGTCAAGGAGTTCTACGAAGACACCGCTCGCGTTGAACTCCATGCTAACGTCCATCGCCGTGACGTTCACGCTCATGGTGGCGTTCATCAGCTCGGATTTAATTGTTCCTTCCTCAATGCTTAGATCCACCCTCTTGCTGGCCAGCAACACAACCTTCACGTCGATTCCGGTAAGCGTCGTCGTCACACCGCTCTGGACGACCTCAACGGTCGTGAGATCGGATGTCCCGGTAACATTGACCTCTCCACCCAGCACCTCAATCACATCTCCGGTTCCGTTCACCGTAACCCTCACAGATAGATCCTTGGTGACATTGACGTCAACAGTGCCCGCAACTCCCATGTAGCTTGTTCCCCGCATCTCCACCCTTCCACCATTCGGAAGCACCAGAACCACGGGCTTCGTAACGTTAACCTCTACATCCACACTTCCCTTCACAGTGACATCGGCAATGTTCTGTAACTCGACCGCAACCTCCTCAACGTCGCTGAACACTCCGCTCTCGTTGAGGATGAGAGTCGCATTCAACCAGGCGCTGCTCACGGTCGCATTGTAGGTTCCGGCAATGCTCATATCAAGGGTGCTGACAACAGCATCGAGCTTGCCCTCGCTCGGCGGAATCATCACAACCTCCAGAGCCTTCGTCACCACAATGCTCTGAGAAACATTCACATCGGCATCAAGGGTCGCGTTGACCTCAGACCTGATAACTCCCTTGCCCACAGTTATGAAGGTACCACTGGAGTTGACCTCCTGCGTTACACTCAGCGATGTGCTCACTAACTCAATCTTGCTCTTAACAATGCTCACAACAGCATCAATTCTTGCCTCTCCGCTCACCTTGACCTCTCCCTTCGGAAGCTCGACCACCGTGGTCTCGCTGCTGTAGACGCTCGCGCTCACATCTGTGGTCGTGCTTGCGCTGACGCTCATCTCGCTGACAGTTGCGCTTATCGTGTACGCCTCGAGGGCCTTCACGAAGGTTCCGCTCGCGTTGAACGTGATCGTGGAG
>QMOF01000252.1 GCA_003650185.1 Chloroflexota bacterium
ACCCGGACGGATAATCTGTTACATGATGCCGACCGGGTTGATTCAGAAAGGGGACAAGCAGCACAGGAGATAGCGTTTCAGACAACATAGTGCATTAGCACAGGGCGACACTCGGATCGAAGCAGGTTCGAGTCATTCCAAATTATCCCCAACTGCCCAGTGGGGTGTCACCCCCCAACCCCACTGGGTTTCCTCTTTCTAGAGACCTGCGCCGACCACCACTGCTGTGGCCTGCCTGGCCAGACAAGCGCACGTACCGTGTCTCGGCATGGCGTTTGTGCATGTTGCTGCTGTCAAGTACGGACAAGGTCTGGCTTGGCCAAGAGATGGGGTGCCGATATACGCGTGGTACAGGCTGTGGGTGTAGCCGGTCAGGACATGGAGTGGAGAAAACCCGGCGCAGGGGGAGCGCCTCTATGCAATGGATCTGACTCTCGGACCGGCTGCAACCGGAGGCGCTTCGAACGGAGTTGACGCTGTGCCCATGGCCTCAGGCGTCACCAGTTGGCCGGTCGCTTCAAGGTAGAGCCTGGCAGCGCTCACTCTGGGGTGCTTCGAGTCAAACTCCGCGTCTGCCTTCAGCTTGCCGTACATACTGTTGATGTGGTGCTCCACCGTCTTGACATCTATGCACAGGCACTCTGCAATCGTGGCATTGGTGTATCCCCTGGCCATCAGGCTGAGGATTTCGGACTCCCTGGCCGTGAGTTCTTTCAGGAACGGATAGGTGGTCTTCTCCATGAACAGGAAGGTTGCCAGTGCCGGGTCAAGGACGACCTGGCCCTGGCTGGCAGCCACCACAAGTCCTGAGAGCTGCTGGATATCGTCCAGCGACTGTTTCAAGAACAAGGCCATGCCGCCTTCGCCCTTGAGGGCTATGCTCCGCAGGGCCTGGATGTCGTCAACGCTGCATGATACCAGGAGCAGCACAATCCCGATCTTGGGGTGGGCAACCCGGATGTGCTCCATCTCGTCGACCAGGCCCTCCCGTAGCTTCCTGGCACCGAACACAAGCACGTCGGGCTTGAGATCCAGTATGACACGCGTGATGGCAGCACTGTCGCCATTCTTGGAAACCCCCAAGAGCTCAAAAGGCGCCTTCAGGACATCGAAGGAAAGAGCAGACTTGTATATCTCGCGGTATATCTCCTGCTCCTCTATGACGTAGAGCCTCAGTATCCTTGGTTTCGTCCTGGCCATGTTGCTCCTTTTCGCTGTGTTCTGCCCTGAGAGCACACCCAGAGCTGCTCTAGCCAAGTCCTTCACTGCCTCACCCTACCGGTCCTAGACTGCCCAAAGCAGCCTGGTCAGCCGTGCAATGTCCAGACAGCGAAGGATACTCACCCCACAGGTCCCAAATCTTGATACGGCGCGACCCACCCCGTCCTCGGTACCCCCCAGCCGACAGCCATCACGCCGATGTGTTACAAGCAGGTTAATCAAGTTAAGGGAAGATTAATGAAGACATAGTGGCACACCTATCGTGGTCCGGGCAATGGGTGTTAGTATCTAATGAGGGGCGCCATTGGGATCACCATGAATCACCCATTGGCTCACCATGCCAGGACACCCGGCTCTCATCGCTTAGCGCACGTAGACGGTCTTGATGTTGACGAACTCTTTGATCCCGTAATGCGATAGCTCGCGGCCGTACCCGCTGTCCTTCACCCCGCCAAACGGCAACCGGGGGTCTGACCTGACAAGGTCGTTGACAAAACAGCAGCCTGCCTCCAGTTCAGTGGTGGCGATCCGCTTCCCCCGGGCAGTGTCCCTGGTGAACACGGCTGCACCCAGGCCAAACGAGGAGTCGTTTGCCGTCCTGATGGCCTCTTCCTCGTCCCTGGCCGGGACCACGGCGGCCACCGGTCCGAATAGCTCCTCGTCGTAGGCAGGCATACCTTTGGCCACGTTGCTCAGGACGGTGGGAGGATAAAAAGCGCCCCTGCTGTCAGGAATCTGCCCACCCATGATGCACCTGGCCCCCTTCTCGATGCTCTGGAGCACCTGCCGATGAAGCTCGTCCCTCAGGTCATGCCGCGCCATGGGGCCGAGCGTGGTCTCCTCCCACAGGGGATCGCCCATCTTCTCCTGTCCCATTCTCTCCACGCAGAGCTGCTCGAACTGCTCCCTCAAGGGCTCCACCACGATCAGCCTCTTGGCAGCGATGCAGCTCTGTCCGCCATTGGTCATTCTGCTGGCAACACAGCAAGCCACCGCTGCTTCAAGGTCAGCGTCTTCCAGGACGACGTATGGGTCGCTACCCCCGAGCTCCAGGACGGTCTTCTTGATCATCTCGCCGGCCCTGGCGGCCACCGCCCTGCCTGCGGCCGTGCTCCCGGTGACGGTAGCCGCCTTGACCAGTGGGTGCTCGATGATACGGGTGACCTGCTCGCTCGCTACCAGGAGGGTCCTGAAGATGCCATCGGGAAAACCCGCGTTGTGGAAGACATCTTCCACCTCCAGGGCGCAACCGGGCACATTGGAGGCGTGCTTCAGCACAACTGTGTTGCCAGCCATGATCGCTGGGACGGCGAACCGGAAGACCTGCCAGAAGGGGAAGTTCCAGGGCATCACGGCAAGCACTACACCGAGCGGCTCAAAGGCAACGAAGCTCTGGCTGGCCTCGGTGCCTACCGTCTCCGGTTGCAGGAACCTCTCGGCATTCTCCGCGTAGTAGTCGCACGCCCAGGAGCACTTCTCCACCTCCGCCCTGCCGTCCCTCACTGGCTTGCCCATCTCGCGTGCCATCAACCGGGCGTATTCGTCCCTGTTCTCCCGCAGAATGCGGGCTGCGTTTTTCATCAGACCAGTCCGCTGGGAAAAGCCGCTCTTCCGCCATGCCAGGAAGGCTTCATGTGCAGCCTCAACGATGCGGCCGACTTCCTCCGGGCGCATTTCCTCGTATTCTCTGATCGTTTCACCTGTCGTGGGGTTGACTGCCTTGAGGACCACGGTTCTACTCCGGTACGTAACAGTACAGGCAGCACCGCCTGCTTTGGGGCGTATGTTACAGCACAGCCGAGTGACGGTCAAAAGACGTGGCACCCCACCGGGCGTCAGCCACTATCCTTTGCCAATCTGATGCCACGCTGAGAGGGGCATCCCTCACGTCCAGATCCGCGTGCCAAAACACGTTACGTTCACGTATAATTGAGCGTGACTTGAGCACGGCCAGTTCCAGCATGACGGCGCGGAGCATACGGAGAGGAGCATACCAGGCATGGACAGACTGACCAATCTCGACGCTGCTTTCAA
>QMOF01000253.1 GCA_003650185.1 Chloroflexota bacterium
GATTCCTGCCCGGCGCTCGTCACCAAGTTGACCGAGTTGCACTTGCGAAGGGCCGCCACCACCGTTTCTGACGGGGAGGACGGCATATCGATAATGACGTAGTCGGCCAGAACGGGGAGCTCCGCCAGCAGCAGGTCCATGCCAGCAGGAGTAAGTGTATCGTACTTCTCCGGGTCCCGTTCGCCCGGCAACAGCCTGGCACCACTGGAGTGCTGCAACAGCACAGCTTCCAGGTGTTCCCGGCGCACTTCGTCCCTTCCTGGCTTGAACAGCTCGCCGATGCCACGCTTGGGATCAAGGCCCATCAGAGTGGCAAGCGCTCCGAAGGGGGGACACAAGTCCACCGCTACAGCCCGGTGCCCGGCCCGGCCCAGGACAGCCGCCACACTAGCCACCACCGTGCTGGTGCCCACTCCACCCCTCGTGCCGACAAATGCGGAGACTTCCGCCTTCTTCTCAACAGCCTCTGCTCCGCTTTGAATCAGCCTCTCCACCGCTTGAAGCAACTCCACTCGGTCAACAGGCTTGGTCAGATACTCATCAGCCCCGACCCTGACACCCGTATCCTTGTCAGTCTCCTGGCCCTTGGCTGAAAGCATAAGAACCGGGACCGCGGCAGTCCCGGCACCACTGCGCAGGCGATGGCAGACCTCGAAGCCGTCTATTCCAGGCAGCATTACATCGAGAACGACGAGATCAGGGCCGGCCTCCTGTGCCACCCTCAGCCCCTCCATACCGTTGGAGGCCGTCAGGACCTGGTAGCCCTCGTGAGAGAGTACGTACTCCAGCAACCTCAGTACGCCAGGATCATCGTCAACGACCAGGATCTTGCTCATCGCGACTGCGGCCCTCCTACGCATCAATGCACAGTCCGTCTGCAAGCCGAAGCAAACCGGGCTCGCCGCGCCCAGAGTGGACGCGCACGCCACTACCGGCCTGTTGCTGCGAGTTTATGGTTACGCTCGAACACCGGTCAACCATGCAGCCACCCAAAACAGACCGTCGGAAACCCTAAAAGGCAGAGCTTGTCTGCGGCAGGTCTGAGGCCGGCCGATGCGCAGCGCGCCGACGGCGGCCAAAGTTCCCACACCACTGTAGCGCGCTGTGGCCAACGACTATACCAGAAGTGTTATGGGAGGCTTGATTTGCTCGACCGCATCGGATATACTGCGTGCCGTGATTCGCTCCTGAGGCTCGGCGCCTGGCGGGAGTTGGCTCCTTCAGCGCTGCTGGTTAGTATGGAAAGTCGATAATGGCCAAGACGCGAGTTCTTGTAGTCGACGACGACCTCGGCCTTCAGAAGCTGGCGCGTGTCAACCTGGAGACCAGAGGCTACCAGGTGTCTACCGCCTCGGACGGGGAGACGGCGCTCAGTCGCTTCCAGGAAGAGAACCCGGCCCTGGTTATCCTCGATGTGATGATGCCGGGCATGGACGGATTCGAAATATGCCGGCGTATTCGGGCAACTTCAGATGTGCCCATAATCATGCTCACCGCCAAGGACCAGGAAGAGGACGTGCTGCGTGGTCTCGAATGCGGCGCCGATGACTATGTTACCAAGCCCTTCAGTGTTGACGTCCTGCTCGCCCGGGTGAAGGCCGTACTGCGCCGGACCAAGTTCCCAGAAGAGATGCCTCAGCCCACCTTTCGCTGCGGCGACCTTGTCATCGACTTCGAACAGCACAGGGTCTCGGTGGCTGGCCAAGAGGTGAGCCTGACAGCCACTGAGTTCAAGCTTCTCTCACTGCTGACACGGAACGCAGGCAGAATCCTTACCCAGGACCAGCTTCTGGAGCGCATCTGGGGGTGGGAGTATCGGGGTGAGCGACATATACTCCAGGTAGCCGTTGCCAGGCTGCGGCAGAAGATAGGCGACGACCCTCACAACCCCAGATATATCATCACCCGTGTCGGCATCGGCTACACCTTCGTCAAGCCAAGCAGCGCCTGACCGACCGGAAGCCCCTCCCTTCGCCTCGGGGCAGCAACAAGCAGAAGTCACCACGCCACTGGCACGGCCGGGTGTCTGTGTCGATGGGCTACCGCTTGAACTCTAAGAGGGTAGCTGGTCTAGGTAAGCGCCGAAGTCAGTCCTTCTCTGAGAAGCCGCAGCCACCGCCTTCTGGATTTCGGTCAGCAGGTAGACCAGGGAGTAGCCACCTATGCTCGGCTCCTCGCCAGCCCGGCCGTAAACGTGGAAGGTGTGAGGCGGCACTTCGATCCCGTCTGCAGTCACTGCTCCCTCACTGCCCGTGCGCACGACGCCGTAACGGTTGTTGACGATTATCAGATCCGGCCTGAAGCTTTCGTGTACCTTCGTGGTGGCATAGAAGTCCTCCAGATACGCCAGCAACTCCTCAGCGTCACAGCCGTCAAAGGCGAAAATCACTCTGATGGGCAGGTTCGGTGCACTTTCAGGCATGCCAAACAGGTAGCCGAGCCCTGGTGGCACCTCTGGGGTCATCGGCACCGAGGCCAGGATCTCGAGAGCCTCGGCCAGTGCGTGGCGGTCGAGCATGTGGCTGGTGTAAATGCTGCAATAGCAGGCTTCCACGGAACTGAAGTACGTTTCCTGGTACTTGAACCGGATGGCCAGGTCACCACTCACCAGAAGGGGTATCTGCCTCGACACATTGTCCTCGGAGTCGAACACGCGAGCGTCCCGAATAATCTGGCAACGCGGTGGCAAATGGCTCTTCAAGAACTCCACCAGCCTGTCCTCCCTGGACAGGGAGTGCTGGGCCGTGCCTGAGAGATGAGCCGCCAGATCAACATCGTCGAAAGAGTCAGCTATGCGCTGGTAATAGTCGAGAAGGGCCTCGTATACATCCATCACTCTGATACCTCAAATGGAGCAGACTGCGCCAATATTGCCACCATCAAACTATAACACACCGCAATCTGGACACACAAAGCGAAACGTTGACGGTTGACAAAGTGGCTTAGCCTGTTGTGTGTGTAGACAAAGTATGGTATTATGCTCAACGTGAGTCTCCGCGACCTGCGTCTACAGCGAATGATGACACAGCGGGAGGTGGCAGAGCAGGCCAACCTCACCGTAACCACGCTGTCACGCATAGAGAACGGGAGAGTGGCCCCCAGCTACAGGACAATCCGAAACCTGGCCAGTGTCTTCGGGCTCTCCCCCCAGGAAATGCGTCAAATCATCACCGCGGCGCAGCTCCCGCTGTGGGCCATGCAGTCAACTCAGAAATCAGAGCGGTGAGCCCCACCCCC
>QMOF01000254.1 GCA_003650185.1 Chloroflexota bacterium
GACTTCGCCCTGGCCGGTCAGGACCACCACCCTCATGTCTTCGTCCTCTTCGATATCCGTCAGCGCCCGCTCAATGTCCTTGAATACCTGGTGATTGGCCGCGTTCCTCTTGTCCATGCGGTCAAAAATAATGGTGGCCACCCTGTCCTGTTTTTCCACCTTGATGGTCTCGTAGCTCATACCGTCTCCTTGCTGAATACCCGATGAATGCCCCGTTGGGCCTAGCTGCCCAGAGCCTTCACCTCTCTGTCCAGAATGTCCCTCAGGTAGGGCAGCCTTTCCTTACCAGACTTGAAATCGAAGGCCACCATACCGTAGGGGTCAATCACTTCTCTCAGAAGCCTGATCTGCTCCTTTGAGGGTTTCTCGGTCTCGGGCACGTCGTCGGGCACGGCCAACTCAAAGCCCGTGTTGTTGACCACGTCTTCCACACTGACACCGGGGTGTACGGACTCTATCCTGAACGGTTTCTCTTCCTCGTCCTTTCTCAGTACGGCCAGGTTGGTGATAAACTTGATCGGGCCCGGCCTGAGACCGGCCTTTATCCGCTCTTCATTGCTGATCTTCCACCTGGTACCGGTTATGAAGTCGACCCTCGGTACGAGTGTCCTCCTGGAGTGATTGGGGAAGTAACCAAGCATCTTGCGGTGCATCTTGACCACCTCGGGCGCCCCAGCGCCTCCCGGCCCCCTCAACACCGGCTTCGCATAATCACCGACTACCGAGATGTTGATGTTCCCGTACTGGTCGGCCTGAATGCTAGATATGGGCTCAACGTCCACGCCTATTCCCAGGTAGAGCGAGTTGATGCACTCGGTCATGTTCCAGCGGGCAACGCCGCCCGCCGTGGCCGCCGCCTCGTAGCTGCCGAAAGTCAATCGGAAGGGCCTGGCATCGACCGAGGAGTAGGCCATGTACATGATGTTGGGAGCATGCGTCACTTTGGCCAGGACGTAGCTCACAAAGGCAAGCGGAGTAAATGACCCCAGAATGAGAACATCGCCATCTTCAACTTCCCTCGCCACCGCCACGCACACCAGCTCGGCTGTGGAGTAGTCCTCCGCGTAGTCGCTCATAGCAGCTTCACCTCCCTTGCCAGCTTCCGGAGCACGTCCAGGTGTTTTGGGCCACCTATCTTTTCGAGGTACTCAGCCTCCGAGCCCATGACATACTCGCTCAAGTAGTCTTTGAACGATTCGGGGCTGGCCGCCATCTCCATATACTTCATCATGTGCCACGGGTCACCGACGTAGCTGGGGATGGAGGACGTGGGATGGGCGCCAAACGGCGCTTCTATGACCATGTCCACGTAAAAACGGGGTATCTTCGTCTTATAGGGATTTTGCCTTATCACATCGGTGGGCACTATCTCTTCGACAGAGACGATCACCTTGTCCGCTGCCTTGGCCAACTCCAGGTCCGAACCGCCTGTCCCTTCAATCTGGGTATTCCCAGCCGGATCGGCTCGCTGCGCATGGATTATGGCTACATCCGGCTTGATGGCCGGCACTGCTATCATCTCCTCTCCGGTGAAAGGGCACTTTATGGTCTTGTAGAACTCGGGCCTCTCCTTCACGCAATCGGAGCCAAAGGGGCCTCTGTACGGCAGAAAGGGAACACCGCGGCCGGCTGCCTCAAATCCGAGGATTATGGCCAGGCCGGTGATCTCGTCATACTTCAGGCCTTCCTTCTCAATGGCACGCCGGAAGTTCGGAGGCAGTCCATACGCCTCCATGCTCACAAATGAGAACATCAGCCTGTCCAGGCAACCAGCGCCCACCAGGATATCAATGTCAACGCTCCCCAGGATGGTCAAGGCATAAAGGTGTTTGATGCCGGAGCGGATAATCTGGCGGATTATGGCCATAGGATGGCTGCTCAGCCAGGCACCGCCAATCGCCACCGTATCACCGTCCTTGATCAGCCTGGTGATGTCGCTCAGCGGTGCCACCTTGTTCTGGTTGATCACCCTGTCTCTTCTGTTCATTGGCTCCTTTCACCTCCCGGCTTGCACCGCATGGCACGGCAGAGTACGACGCCGGTCGATCTGCTGCTCCGCTCTCGAGCAGGGATCGCCAGACAGAACATTATCGGCTGCCTTTTTCTTCTCCCGGTTCACAGGAGTGACAGGTCTACTGAGTGTGCGTGGCCGGTTACCGCGCGCTTACTCGCGACCAACGATGTTGATGCTGACGATGTTCCTTGGAGGAATGCCACCCAGATTGTGGGTCAGACCGAGCTTCGGCTCCTTTATCTGCCTGGGCCCAGCCTTGCCCTGAAGCTGCTTGTACATCTCGTACATCATGCGAAGCCCGGAGGCGCCTATGGGATGCCCGAAACACTTCAAGCCGCCGTCGGGCTGGCACGGGATTTGCCCACCCAGCTCAAAGAATCCGGCATCGATGTCTTCTTTCGCCTTTCCTCTGGGTGATATGCCAAGGTCTTCATAGGTAACCATCTCGGTGATGGAGAAACAGTCGTGCACCTCCATCATGCTTATTTCCTCACGCGGGTTCTTTATTCCGGCTTCGGCATAGGCCTTCACCGAAGCACGGCAGGTGGACTCCACGTGGGCGTAGTCGTAGTCGGTATACATCAGCTCTTCGCCCGAGCACGCAGCAATTTGTAGCGACTTCACGAACACCGGGTCATCTCTGAATTTCCTGGCCATGTCAGCCCTGGTTACAATAGCCGCTGCCGCACCGTCGCTGACTCCGCAGCAGTCGAAAAGCCCTAGGGGCCAAGCGATCACAGGGGCGTTGATAGCCTGCTCCAGGGTGATCTCACGCCTCAGGTGGGCCTTCTCGCACATGGCGCCGTTGTGGTGACTCTTCACTGAGACCTTGGCCAGGGCCTCCTTGCCTTCTTCGGGGCTGAGTCCATACTTGGCGAAGTACCTGGTGGCCATCATGGCAAACATGCCCGGCGTGGTGTTGTTGGCCAGAATGATCCTGAGCTTTGTCCCAACAGCCAGCACATGGGAGAACTCCGGCAGCCCTCCGTAACCCGTATCCTTCAGCTTCTCGACGCCCAGTGCCAGTGCGATATCGTACGCGCCCGAGGCTACTGCATAACAGGCCCCTCTCAAAGCTTCCGAGCCGCTGGCGCACATGTTCTCCACTCTGGTGACCGCAATGAAAGGCAGCTTCAGGGTGGTAGACAAAGGTATCGCACTGTGTCCAACGCTTACCTCAGTCATTTCGGGCCCGCCCTGCCACGCTGCCTGGATGTCC
>QMOF01000255.1 GCA_003650185.1 Chloroflexota bacterium
CCGCACCCCCGCCCCGCCCACCGCATCCAGGACCAATGCGTGATACGTCCGAACAAAGGACGACAGATGCAAACCGACAAGAGGCTGTTTGATGAAGAAGGCCGCCCGATGGGCCGGAGCCTCGACCTGATTGTCCAGGACTTTGAGGACAGGCTGGTTGGCGGTCATCTGACCGGCGACGGCGTCCAGTACAGCACAGCCTACACCACCCAGGACGTCGGCTCGCTGGAGGAAGCCTTCTCCAGGACCATAGACCCCGGCCTGGCTGGAGACCTGCTCTGGCTGGAGCTGGGCCTGACCATCAGCCTGTACGCCAGCGCCGACAACACCGCTGGCAAATGGAAGTGGCAGGGCCGCAACAAGGACGGCACCTGGGTTGACCTGCACGACCTGGTGACCGAGTCGGACATTGACACCCAGGGCACCGGGGCCATCGAGCGTACCCGGCAGGGCTTCGCCCCGGTGATAGAGGGCCTGGGCCAGGTCCCGCTCGAGCTCAGGCTGATGGTGCAGTGCGACACTGCCGGGCGCACTGTCACGGCCAGGGTGAAGTCGTCGAGCTATGCCAGAGCAGTGTTCAAGTCATCGTGAGGCATGGCACCGCCGCATACACGGGGTGGAGGCCAGGGCCCTTGTCCTGACCCGGTCGCTATGCTGGTGTGTGTCAGATTCGCAGTCCAGCACGGTCGAGACCAGCGGCACGCCGCACACGCCGCAGTTGCCTAGTAAAGGAGGTCAAACATGACTACTGCCACCATTTATCAGGTCCAGGTGTCGAGGCCCTTCACACGCAATGTGGAGAGCGAACCCGACCACTATGCCAACCGCACCTTTGTCAACGTGTCCATCCCTGAGATCGGCTTCACCGCCATGCTGGAGTACACCACGGACTCCAGGCTCAAGACTGCCCTCAAGCCGCTCATCAAGGCGTTTGTAGATGGCCGGGCCACCCGCACCATCGAGGTATCGGCATGAGGGCGGGCCCGGTACGCCGCAGTACAGGCGCCGGCAGCAGAGTGGGCTGTGTTCTCGACCTGCCGTTTCGGCATATCGAGGCCGCCAGCGACGCCTATTTTATGAGCCGTGACGTCTACGGCCACAGGTGCCACAACCACGGTGCAGCGTGGAATCTGGACGGTCGATGGTTCGACGGCTCAAACGACTACGTGGACGCTGGCGGCCACGCTGCACTGGACCCGGGGGCCGGGAGCTGGACGGTGGAGGTCCGGTTCAGGTCCACTAACCAGGCGCGTCAGGGGTTAGTCTACAAGGACGACAACACGGATGGGCACTACCTGGACATATACGACAGCCAGCAGGTGCACTTCCTGGTGAGGGATGGTGGGTCGGCTGACGCCATCGCGGGGAGCACCCTAGGCCTGACAGACGGCCAGCCCCACCTCACCACCGGAATCAGGGATGAGGCCGACGGGAAGCTGCGCCTTTTCCTGGATGGCGATTGGGACGCGGCACCCGTCACCGCAGCCAACACCGGCGGGGCAGACGTCGCACCGTCCGCCAATGCTGAAATAGGGCGGCTGTCGCCCACGGCGTTCAAGCTGAAGGGGCTGCTTTGCCGTGTCAGGCTGTATAACCGGGCGGAGCATGTCCCGCGGCTCCTTCAGCGGGCCATGCTGTCGAGGAGGAGCTAGTGGTGGCTTGGCGAGCCTTGGGGCTGGCAGGCGTGATGGGGCGCGGTCGCCCTAGGGCGACCGCGCCTTTTTCGGTACTGGCGGCCAAGGACGTTACATAGCCGCATTGGCGCGTATCCGGTGGGCGTGGGCCAGAGCGTCCCCCATGTCATGGTGAGCGAAGCGAACCCTTTTTCGGTACTGGGGACGAACGGCCTGCCAGACTGGCCTGGGCGGCTACCCCGCAGCAGTTTTGGGAAAGGGACAGGGCTTCAGCCCTATCCCTGCAGGGACGGCCCCGCCCTCACCCGGCGAAAGGAGGCACAAAATGGACATTGCCGAAATGAGGACCCGGCTCCGGCGCGACCTCAAGGACGTCGTCGCCACTACCCAGACTCCCACCACCGTCGACGGCTGCGATGCCCTGTGGACGGCGGTCGCTCCCAACAGCGTCACCCTGGACACTACCAACAAGCAGCAGGGCACCGCTTCGATGAAGGCCGACATCAACCAGGGCCACGAGACGGGCCTGGTCTGCTACCACGACATCGCTGCTCTCGACCTCACCGGCTACCACTGGGCGCGGTTCTGGGTCAGGTGCACCTCGGACCTGGCCGCTGGGGACCTCCAGCTTGCGCTGGACGACACTGTGGGCTGCGTCTCGCCGGTGAAGTCCCTGGACATCCCGGCGCTGGTGGCCGACGTGTGGCACGAGCACCAGGTGGTGCTGGGCGACACCTCGGGGCTGGGGGCCGTGGTAGCGGTGGGCCTGTCCGTGGCCGTCGACCAGGGCCCGATGAGCGTCTGGCTGGACAACATCCGCGCCCTGAAGGACACCTACAAGTGGGACGACACCGACCTCGACCGGCACATCGCTCACGCCCTGAAGGACCTCAGCTACCACGCGCCGTACGAGATGAGCGCTGACCTGGCCACCACGCCGGGCAGCCGCGACGTGGACATCGCCACCCTGACCGAACGCGTCCGGGTGCTTGCCATAGAGTACCCGGTTGGGCAGTACCCGCCGCGCTACCAGCGGTTCTCTTTGTGGCAGGACACCGTCACTCTGCTGGGGGAGGTCGTGCCGGACGGCTCCGACTGCCGCGTGCACTATGGCAAGCTGCACACGCTGGATAGCGAGGGCTCAACGGTGCCGCCGCACCTGGAGGACTTGCTGTTAGTGGGGGCGCAGGGGTATGCCTTGCGGGCGTACGCTTCGTATGCGGTCGACCGGGGCCAGCCGGACTTCCGCGCGGGCCACGAGAGCGCGCTGGAGACGAGCCGCGAGCTGCTGGCAGACTTCCGCGGGGGGCTGCGGCGGGTGGGGCGCCACGGCCGCGTCAGACGCTCCTCCCTCTACCTCCCCGCGGGGGAGGTGGTGGACCAGAGCGGGGCGGCGGGGCCTTAGCCGCGACGGGTCAGGTGCTGTGGGCGCCGAAGCATGGGCCTAGCAGAGAAGCCGGCTCACGCGTGCCGCTGCGGTGGTTGACCGCACTGCCCGGCCATGATAGATAGCCGAGATGAATTTCTTAGGCGCCAGACTTCTATGCCTGGGCATTATCGCGCCTCAACATCAAATC
>QMOF01000256.1 GCA_003650185.1 Chloroflexota bacterium
CCGTGGGCATGCCCTCCAGCCAAGGCCGCCGTTTGTGTTCGGGGGTTGCCAACGAGTATAATTAACGCAGTTTGACCCGCAAGCAACAGGTTTTCACGACAGGAAAGGAGTAACAGCATGGCCGGTATAGTTTCCTACGGGGCGTACATACCCATCTACAGGCTCAGCCGGGCCATCCTTGGCCAGGTATGGGGTGGCGGTGGGAAAGGAGAGAAGGCCATAGCCAACTGGGACGAGGACAGCATCACCATGGCGGTCGAGGCGGGGATGGACTGCCTGCAGGGAATAGAAAAACGATCTGTCGACGCCCTCTACTTCGCTTCCACGACGCCGCCGTTCAAAGAGAAACAGTCAGCCAGCATCATAGCGGCTGGCCTCGACCTGCGCGAGGATATCATAGCGGCCGACTTCTGTAGCTCCTTGAGGTCCGGGACCATAGCCCTCAGGGCTGCCCTCGACGCGGTGAAGGCGGGTTCGGCCAGACAGGTCCTGGTCATAGCCTCTGACTGCCGACCACCAGCGCCAAACTCGGCTTTCGAGCCCCTTTTCGGAGACGGCGCCGCGGCGTTCCTCGTCGGAACCGAGGGAGTAGTCGCCGAGATCGCGGCCAGTTACTACCTGACCAGCGAGTTCATAGATATCTGGAGACTGGAGTGCGATCTGCTGCCCCGCACCTGGGAAGAGCGCTTCGTCCTGGACGAGGGCTATGAGCCACACATGAAGAAGGCTTTCAATGCCTTGCTGAAAGCTAATAACGCAACCGTCAAGGACTTCGCCAAGGCGGCCTTCTATGCGCCCACTGCCAGAAGCCATGGAGCCATGGCCAGGGCAATCGGCCTGGATGCCAAGACCCAGGTGCAGGACCCCCTGTTCGATAGCCTGGGCAACACCGGAGCCGCCTTTGCGCCGATGATCCTGGTCGCCGCTCTGGAGGAGGCCAAGCCGGGAGACCAGATCCTTCTGGGCAACTACGGAGACGGTGCCGACGCTCACATAGTCAAGGTGGCGCCGGGCATAGAGAAGCTGAAGGACAGGAGAGGCATCAAGCGTCACCTCGAATCCAAGGTGATGCTTGAGAACTACGGCAAGTACCTCAAGTTCAAGAACCTGATCCAGTTCGAGGAGACCCCCATGACCAGGACGAGGACATCCCTGCCTGCCATGTGGAGGGACCGCAACTGGCAGTACCGGTGCCACGGGCACAAGTGCAACAACTGTGGCAAGACACAATACCCTCTCCAGAAACGATGCATGTATTGCCAGGCAGAAGCGACATTTCTGGAGGAAGTGCCGTTGTCCGACAGGAAGGGCGTCCTTTTCACCTACAGCATGGACGAGAGAGCAGCGGTGGTGGACCCTCCCAACGTGCTGGCTGCCGTTAACCTGGAGGGCGGGGGCAGGATATTCAGCCAGATGACCGACCGGGATGTGAACAACCTCAGGGTGGGAATGCCCATGGAGCTGACCTTCAGGAAGATCCATGACGCACTGGGCGTTCACAACTACTCGTGGAAATGTCGACCGGCAAGGGCGTAGAAAAGGAGGATCAATGGCCGAGCCGATAAAAGACAAAGTCGCTATTGTGGGCATGGGGTGCACCAAGTTCGGCGAGAGATGGGACACCGATATCACAGACATGATAGCTGAAGCAGTGGACGAGGCCCTGAAGGATGCCGGAGTCGAACTGAAAGATATGGAGGCGATATGGCTCGGGACCCAGTGGGGGTCTCAGGTGGTGGAAGGCGGTGTGGTTACCGGGACACTCCTGTCCAGCACCCTTCAGACCCAGTATGTTCCGGTGACAAGGGTGGAGAACGCCTGCGGCACAGGTGCCGAGTCCTTGAGAGGGGCCACCTTTGCGCTGGCAGCCAAAGCCTATGATCTGGTCCTGGTGGTGGGTGTGGAGAAGTGCAAGGACATGGGGTTTGGAGGGCTACCTTCGGTCTGGATCGGCAGATGGGAGCCCGTCTACGGGGCTTTCGGAAGTGGCCCCGGAAGATATGCTATGGCAGCCACGGCCTATTTCTCCAAGTATGGCTTGAGCAACGAGGAAGGTAAGAGGGTCCTGGCCGAGATATCGGTCAAGAGCCATTACTACGGGGCCAGGAACCCCAAGGCGCACCTCAGGAGGGAAGTAACCGTAGAGCAGGTAATGAATGCCCCCATGATTGCCTGGCCTTTGGGCCTCTTCGACTGCTGCGGAGTGACCGATGGCGCCTCGGCGGCGGTGCTCTGCCGCACAGAGGATGCTCGGAGGTTCCGCGATGACTACATCACCATCAAAGCATTTGGTATGGCAGCCAGCCCCGGCTGGGGCAAGGAGAGAGAGGACTTCGACTTCACCTACTGGGATGCTACCCAGGCGGCTGCCCGGGCGGCCTACGCCGAGGCCGGGATCAAGGAGCCCCGCAAGGAGCTTGACGTGGTGGAGTTGCATGATTGCTTCACCATCGCTGAGCTGATTGCCTCTGAGTCACTCTTCCTCTGCGACGAGGGCAAGTTCAAGGAGCAGATGACAGACAGGAGGGCGTACTACCACGATGGAGAAATGCCCGTCAACACCAGCGGCGGCCTCAAGTCCTTTGGCCATCCCATAGGAGCCAGCGGCTGCCGCGAAGTCTACGAGATATACAAGCAGATTCAGAAGAAGGTCGAGGAACCTTCGCGCCAGATAGCCAACGTCCAGATGGGACTGGCCCACAATCAGGGAGGGCATCCGGGCAAGTTCGTCTGCGGCGCCACCGTGGTGGGTACTCCATAGCATGTCATGACGACCGCCGTGATGGACGCAGGGTAAGACCAAGTGGCCGATGTCCGACCATTTCGCGGTATTCGCTACAATGTCGAGCTAATACGTGACCCCTCGTCTGTTATCAGCCCTCCTTACGACGTGGTCTCAAGCGAGGAGCAGGGGCTCTACTACCAGCAGAGCCCCTACAACGTTATCAGGCTTGAGTTGGGAGAGGACCGGCCATCTGACACCCTGGAAAGCAACAGGTACACCCGCGCTGCTGAGACGCTAAGGGACTGGCTGCATCAAGGCATCCTGCGGCGTGATGACACACCTGCGTTTTACGTCCTCCGGCATCGCTTCGTCCGCCAGGGGATACTGGCCAGTCGTTGGGGGCTGGTGGCCCGGGTACGCCTGGAAGGTGAAGGTGCCGCCGGAGCCCGTGCCCACGAG
>QMOF01000257.1 GCA_003650185.1 Chloroflexota bacterium
ACCGGACAAGGCGAGACCAGATTAGGAACGCCGTCCAGGGTCCCACCGACTAAACGTTGACAGTAACCCCCTCCCGAGAGTAGAAGGTAAGACCAGGGCATGCTATGCTATAATTGATTCAAGGCAGGCTTCGGGGCTGAGCTGGGCTATCGCGCAGTGGTCGTGTCCAGATAGAGGGTGCTTGTTCCGTTGCCAGACCAACGAATTGAATGAGGGTGTACTTATGAGAAAGAGTGGCCTGGGCAGGTTGGCCTTCGTCTTGCTGACCGCTGGGATGGCACTGACAACGGTGGTGGCCTCTCTGCCCCTGGCGGATGCAGTCCTTGCTAGCGGCTGACCGGAATGCGACAAGAAGCTGACGGTCGTCAGCCCGGAAGGCGGCCAGATATGTGACCTTCAGCTCAATCCGTATCCCCAGGAGTCCAAGTACAAGCATAAGACGAAGTTGGCTGTGTACGCCGTGCCGGACCCGGGGTACGTGTTCAGCCGGTGGACTGGGGATGTGGGCGGTACCTATAACCCTCTGGAGATCACCCTTGAGGCAGACAAGACGATCGGCGCTGAGTTTGTCCCTAGTACCGATAAGTGGTACCTGGATACCACTGTATCGCCGGATGGCGGTGGCACAATCAACCTGAGCCCGACGCAGCCCGTCGGGGGATATCTGGTCAGCACCCAGGTTACGGTGACCGCTGTTCCCGCCACCGGCTACAGGTTCGTCCGCTGGGAAGGAGACCTTACAGGGAGCAACAACCCGGCCACTGTCCTGATGAGCAAGACCAAGACGGTCACCGCCGTCTTCGAAGCCGCTTTCATGCTGACGGTCAGCACGGTCCCGGCCATCGGTGGTGGGGGAACGGTGCAGATGGAGCCGGCCTCGTCCGAGGGATATGCCAGGGACACGGTTGTCACGCTGACGGCCATACCGGATGAAGGCTACCAGTTCGACTACTGGAGCGGCGATCTCTCCGGTACGGCAAACCCGGCCACTGTGACGATGGACGCGTCCAAGACGGTGACAGCCCATTTTGTGAAGGAGAGTGGCTTCCCGGTGCCCTTGTGGTTGATAATCGTGGCGCTGGTCGGCATAGTCCTGGCCATTCCCATTGGGGCCGTAGTCTTCAGAAGAATGATGGTGGGTTAGCACCCGGTGCGCCGATTCCCACCAGCGACCATGTCCTTGTGACGCTCCTGGCCTGCGGGGACCCCAGCGTTGCCAGCGGCGTTCTTTGCACCCCGGGACCGTGTGGGGGTTGAAGGCCCTGAATATCGGCGGTCAAATAGGTCTGTCAAGGCGCCCACCTTTTCTCTACGTGCGGGGGAAGGAGACCAGAAGGTTCCTAAAGTTCTGCATCGTGGGGGCAAGCGGGGTAGTCGTCAATGAAGGCATGTTGTGGCTTCTACGGGATGTTGCCGGTTTCTTCCTCTATCCTTCCTCCGCTATCGCCATCGAAGCTTCGATATTGAACAACTTCACCTGGAACGACCTGTGGACTTTCGGGGACAGGAGAGGCAACTCGAGGTGGACCCGCTTCTGGAAGTTCCATGTCGTCAGCCTGAGTGGCCTGGCCATCAACATGGGGGTACTGGCCGCCTTGACCGAGCTAGCTGGAATCCACCACCTCATCTCCAACCTGGTCGGCATCCTGCTTGCCCTGGCCTGGCGGTTCTCGTTCAACACCCTGTGGACCTGGCGCAAGACCTAGCCTCCCACCTCGGCCCGGGCTTTCCCCTGCCACCTCTATTCCTGGGAGTACCTCTTGACCTCGAACCGATACAGCTTGACAGGCTCATGCGGCGAGATGCCGGCCTTCCGGCGGCAGATGGCGATTTGCTCTTCCACTGTGTCCACCCCCTCCAGGTCCGGCAGGAGAAGCCCCCGCCGCTGCCCGCTCTCCACCAGGATACCGTACCTCTTCGGATCAAGCTGATGCTCACTCTCTACCGGCTCAAGTGGCGTGAGCACATCCACGCTATACCGCAGTTGGTCAAGCTCGGAGACGTCCACCGGCGGGAAACGGGGATCGCGCGTGGCTGAGCTTATGGCATTCTCAATGGTCTCCTGGGCCACATTCGGCCGGGTAGGCTCGAAGGTACCGATGCACCCCCTCAGTTCGCCGTGTTTCTTCAGGGAGACGAAAACACCGGCCCTCTCGTTCATCTCGGGGCTGGTCTCTTTGACATCGGTAACCTTGCCCTCCCTTACATACCTCTCCACTGCTTCCTTCGCCAGGCGTACAAGCGGATGCACATCTTTGCCTTTTCCTTCTCTGGCACTGTCCATTCAGCCCCTCCGTCCAGTGATGCTTCTCCTCACATTCAGATCGGCACCGCAATACTTGCACCTGGAGTCCTCCAGGCCGATGGGCCTCGTCCGGTACCCTACTCGCTCTATCACCAGTTTGTTGCACGAATAGCAGACAGTGTTTTCGTCGCCATGACCCGGGACGTTACCGGTGTAGACAAAACGGAGCCCCTCCTGTCGTCCGATAGCCACGGCCTTCTCCAGAGTGGCAACTGGCGTGGGCGGAAGATGACCCAGGTGGTAGTAAGGGTAGAAACGGGTAACGTGCCACGGGGTCATCTCCCCCAGGTCGTCTTTGATCCAGGCGGCTATGCCCCGCAACTGCTCGTCGTCGTCATTCATGGTGGGGATTATGTTGGTCACTACCTCCACGTGCATACCCCATTTTTCTTTAGCCCGCCTGGCCACCTCGAGGATGCCGCGCCAACGGGGCACCCTGGCCAGGCGATGGTAAAGGTCGTCGGAGAACCCCTTGACATCCACTCTCCACGCATCCAGGTAGGGGCCTATGGTATCCAGGGCCTCCTCTGTGAGATAGCCATTAGTCACGTACACTGTGTACAGGCCATTCTGCCTGGCCAGCTTGGCCGAGTCCAGGGTGTACTCGAACCAGATGGCTGGCTCGTTGTATGTCCAGGCGATTCCCTGGCAGCCGTTGCGTTTGGCCAGACCGATGGCCATCTCGGGCGACACCCATCCTGCCCCAGAGTCAGAAGGTAGCTCGGTGCAGGAGATCTGCCAGTTCTGACAGTGCTCGCAGTGGAAGTTGCATCCCCAACTGCCCAGAGAGTAGACCAGAGTGCCAGGGAAGAAGTGGAACAGGGGCTTCTTTTCGATCGGGTCTGCGGCCGCCGAGGACACCCTGGCGTAGTTCAGG
>QMOF01000258.1 GCA_003650185.1 Chloroflexota bacterium
CCAATGACACTGCGTGGGTGTCGGGTGCCCCCACCCGACCCGAAGCCTTGCCACCCCGACCATCACCCTACGGCCCCGCCAGGTCAGAGACCTGACGCTCACGGGAACGAGTGCCATGTGTGTCCAGACCACTCTAAGGGGTGTTAACCGTCTGCAAATGCCCGGTTACAGCGTAACACCCCAGCCAGCCCGTCCCCTATTCTCTGAGCAATGAGACCGCCGGAAGATACCTTCTCCAGGCTCAATCGCCGGTCTCAGGTGTCTGGGCCGAACTTGACCTCACGAGTTATCGGGGATATACTACGACGATGGAAATCGGTCAGCTCTTGCAGAAAGCGGGGGAATACCTCTCAGAAGACAAACTGGCCCTGATCGAAAAGGCGTACCAGTTTGCGCTTGAGGCCCACAAGGGCCAGACGCGGCATTCTGGCGAGCCCTTCATGCAGCACCCCCTGGAGGCCGCCTCCATACTGACCGACCTCAGGCTGGATGCCAGTTCCTTGGCCGCAGCCCTGCTACATGATGTCCCCGAAGACTCCGGAGTACCTCTGTCCAGGATTGAGGAGGTGTTCGGGCCCGAGATAAGCAAGCTGGTGGACGGGGTCACCAAGCTGAACCACGTGTCGTCCCATGTGATGGAGAAGCCGACCGAGGCAGACTTGCAGTCCGAAAGCCTGAGAAAGATGCTGGTCGCCATGGCGGAGGACCTCAGGGTGGTCTTCATCAAGCTGGCCGACCGGCTGCACAACCTGCGCACCCTGGACGCCTTGCCCCCCGCCAAGCGGCG
Organism: Chloroflexota bacterium; assembly: GCA_003650185.1. GTDB lineage: Bacteria > Chloroflexota > Dehalococcoidia > UBA2247 > RBG-13-53-26 > B9-G15. Next base: position 788 of record QMOF01000258.1, read on the forward strand.
GGCCATTGCTCGCGAGTCCCTCGAGGTCTACGGGCCGCTGGCACATCGCCTGGGCATCGTCAAGCTGAGGTCGGAGCTGGAGGACCTGTCGTTCTCTTACCTGGAGCCGCTGAAGTACCAGCGGACCAAACGCCTTCTGGCCAGGCAAGAAACGGGCCAGGAGAAAGTGATAAGCAACGTCATCGACATACTGGCGGCGGAACTGGAGAAGGCGGGGGTGGCGGCCAAGGTGTCGGGGAGGTCGAAGAGCGTCTTCAGTCTGTACCGCAAGATGCAGAAGTACGGCGCTCAAGGCAAAGACCTGAGCGACATACATGACATACTGGCCGTAAGGGTTATCGTGAACGAGGTGGCCGACTGCTATCATGCCCTGGGCATAGTCCACAAGCTGTGGCACCCCGTGGCCGGGGAATTCAACGATTACATCGCCATCCCCAAGCGGAACGGTTACCGGTCCCTCCACACCACGGTGATGTGCTTTGGCACCCCGATCGAGGTGCAGATACGCACCCAGGATATGCACTACTCCGCTGAATACGGAGTGGCCGCCCACTGGCGCTACAAAGAGGGTGTGGAGCAGGACCCCTTCGAGCAAAGGATGTCCGGGCTGCGCCAGCTACTGGACTGGCACCGGGAGATCGCCGGCACGCGCGAGTTCCTCGAGTCGGTCAGGACGGACATCCTTCGGGACCAGGTCTTCGTCTACACTCCGAAAGGGGATATCAAGGACCTGCCGACAGGGTCTACTGTGCTGGACTTCGCCTACAGGATTCACACCGATTTGGGCCACCGCTGTGTCGGTGCCAGGGTCAATGGCAAGCTGGTGCCGCTCACGTACAGGTTGCGCAATGGCGACACGGTGGAGATCATCGCGGGTAAGGGGCGCAAGGGACCGAGCCGAGACTGGCTCAACTTCAACCTGGGTTACGTGAACACCTCGCACGCCCGCGAGCGCATCCGCCAGTGGTTCAGGAAGCAGGCCAGGTCGGAGAACGTGGAGAAGGGCAAAGAGATCCTGGAGAAGGAGCTGCGGCGGTTGGGCATTAGTCTGGGCAACCGCGAAGAAATTGCCCTTCTGTTCAACTACCAGGACGTCGACGACTTCCACGCTGCCATCGGCTATGGCGAGATCAGCGCCAGCCAGATTGCGATGAAGATCGCGGCCCGGGAGGAGCAACCCAAGCTCACAGAGCATGTCCCAAGAGCAGTAGCATCGCCCACAGGCATCAGGGTTATGGGGACTGGTGACCTGCTGACGCAGTTGGCCAACTGCTGCCATCCCCTGCCGGGGGACGACATTATAGGCTATATCACTCGCAGCAGAGGGGTGAGCATTCACCGCCAGGACTGTCCCAACATCGCCCGCGTAACTGAGAAGGAGAGGTTGGTCTCGGTTGACTGGGGAAGGGTCGATCAACTGTACCCGGTGGTGGTACGGATCGATGCCTGGAAGAGGGTGGGGCTGCTGCGCGATCTGAGCACCCTGGTGGCCGAGGAAGGAGTCAACATAGCTTCGGCAAGCTCCAACGACCACGAGAACCACACAAGCTCGATATTGCTCACTCTGGAGATAAGAAGCATCACGCAGCTGTCCCGCCTCCTGGCGAAGCTGGAGGGAGTGAGCGGCGTGATCAGCGTTATGCGCGGCACGGGGCCAAGCTAGCGAGGCATTCAGCGCTGACATGGTGCCCCAGGAGTTGCCGGGGCAGGTGCCGTGGGCTTGGCCCCAAGACGAACGCTTCAACAAGCCGCGAAGCCTTTCCGGCTTGACGAAGCGCCCTGACGATAGACTGGCCCTGTAAGGAAAGACCTTCAGGTCTGTCCGCCCTTCCATCCACCCCGTCACGGACAGGGCTAAAGCCCTGTCCTATATGTGGGAGAGCCTTTCCAGGCTCGACCGTGCCGTGCCAGTGTGGCGCGGTGTCTCTCGGTGAAGCCACCCCCCTCCCACCACGCCGTCGACCCCAGAAGGGGTCTCCTACACACGCCACGCCCTGTAGGAGAGCCTTTCCAGGCTCGACCGGGCGAGGGTGCGTGAGGCCAGCGCCATCCTGTTTCCCTTTTCCGGGGTGCGATGCCCCTGCATGGCTGTCGGGTACCCTGCCCGACCCGGTGTCTCTATGATACGGCCGAGCCCCCCACGCCGTCGTCGCAGCCGGCCCCGACCTCGACTGTCTCCCGCGTGGTGATGTCTCTACAGGCTGGACTCGCTCCTGCGAGAGAGTCAGGTTGGCGGGGACCAGACTTGTCTACTGCACCGGAAAGGGTTAGAATTGGTAAACATGCCTGGGCCCGAGGAGGGTCTTTCGAGACAACGAGGAGGGTAGTTGCCCAAGCTGAGCAAAGAAGAGAAGAGGCGCTTGCGCAACAAGTCAGTCCGTACCTATATCAAGA
>QMOF01000259.1 GCA_003650185.1 Chloroflexota bacterium
TATTACTCGCATGGGCCAACAAATGGTACGCTCTGTTGACAACGATGTTCTGAGTATCCGTGGGTCAACAAGCTATGGGGCCAGCTTGGAGGTCTACGGGAACAATCATGGTACCTACCCCGGGTCGATCATTGGCGCAGTCCCCAATGCAGCCAAAACCGATTGGAAGATCGCGTTTCGCTTCACAGGATGCACTGACACCCCGCAAGGTATATTGCCCACCATAATACCTCATGCCCACGATACATACAGCATAGGTACCAGTACTAATAGGTGGCAAAATCTTTATCTCAGTAAAGATGCCACTGTTGGCCGGGATATCTATATGGCGGGCGACTTGTATATGTCTGGCACTATGCAAAGTGGAACGGTACCCTATGCAAGACTGGATAATGACGCACGACATGAAGCCAAACAGACTGATGGAAGCGCGCACATAGAAGACGTTACTTGGTCGAAGTTTTTTGACAGTGACCCTGCCGTGGTTGTCAGTGCGAGAAGAGATATATGCTACTGTCATGTAGTATCAAGAGACACGTACGGAGCAACGGTTGCATCATATACGCCCCCCTCTGGTAATGACGCTTGGGCGACACCAAAAATGGTTATTGCTCACGAGGAAACATGAGAGTTTGGGAGATCCCCATAAAGGGCAACAATCAACGCAATTGGTTTGCTTTGGACTTTGTAGAACCGTGCAGCCTCATTGTTACCGAGGCGATTTATCGAGGCAAGAAGCTATATCCAGAGCAGGTCACACTCGATTTGTCTCAGGCCATTCGCAATGCACAAGAAAGCGGCAAAAGGCACTATGTCATGTGCACCACCGACTACCAATTGCAGATTGTCTGTCGTGATGATCTTGCCCCGGTATACCATGCGCGGCTCGCGTTCGTTGACCCAAATGGCGATGTATCCTACATGCGCTGTATCGATGAGGCTAGCATTGTAACGCAGATGGACACACCACAACCCCCAAACACCAGACGGTTTTTCAAGAGCACCACCAAAACTGTGCGACAAGTGGTACCAGTTATGGAGGAGCGCAGAGTGTTCAACGAGAAAACTGGTAAATGGGAGACCGTTGTACAACAGAAAATGTCCACCCGCAAAGAGAAGCGCTACAGGCTTGAGCGGCCTGAACTTGGCGAGGAGAGTCCGATCCTAGAGGAGTTCATTGACATAGAGGAACCCGCTTTCGAGGAGGTAGATGTGCCAGTGGAAGAGATGGTGGAGGTAGAGGTGCCTATTTCTGCTGGTACTTCAGGATTCTAATCACCTCCTCAGTGGGTTCGATGATGGCCAAGTGGGCATAATACTCAGATTGCAGACTGTTTGTGATTTCGATCTGGTTATCCAGCGTGACCATGACGTACCACTTTTCTGACATCAGTTGCTCCAATCTTGCCTTTTTCTCGGCTGAAGGTGGTGGCCCCACATAGAGTGGTGGCCAACTCACACGCTCTCCAGAGTAACCGTCGAGCTGGATGGCTTCCACCAGAGTTCCATTCCCATCATGGGCCTCTACCCATTCGAGCACGTCTGGATACAGTATCGCCTGAGGAAGCGGGAACTCTCTTTCGAGATGCGCCATCCTTTCACCATCTATCACTGCTCTGTTGACCAACAGAGCAGTGTGGTCATCGGTAATGTCTACATCGAACCAATTCCTGTCTGGGTCACTACGGATGGGGATCCATTCCACGGACATGTTCTGGAAGGGGGTGAACAGTGCCACCTCCCCGTCAGCCCCTGCTGCACTGACCTGCTCGTGAGTAAGACTTGCCACTCTGGGTGCCAAGAGTGCTGCCAGGAGGATGATCAGGAAGAAAATCACCGAGAACCAGATAGTATTACGCATTGCCCGCCTCCGTCATGATAATAACATCGTTTGCCCGAAATGGCAAGAAGCCAAAAGGCAGTAGAGAGAGTCTACTGAGACAGAACCCGAAAAACTTGTGCATTTCCCCCTGTGGCAGGTGTTGGAGTACGGGCGGGGGTCGGAAAAGGCCAAATTTTGGCCTCTGGTGAAGCGTTGACCAGCTTGCCCAAGTGCTGTAACCTTAGCCCAAAGCGATGGAATTGCGACCATCCAGAGGTGGCTTCCTCCGGCCCTTCGGTTGTGGTTGGTTCATCCGAGAGTTCCTGGCCGGCCGTGGCCCTGAGGGCTCACCGGAGATAGACCCCGAGCGTGGTGCTCCTCAAGCAGACATCTTCTACCACTACAAGGTCGCGCTGCATCGGGCCTTTGCCCTGGACACAGCGGTCCGAGAAGAGGAGGCCCGGGCTGAGGCGGAGGACCGGCCCATCGACCCGGAGAAGATCGCCGAGCGGCAGCAGTTCTACCTCGACCGCATCCCCTACAAGCTCACCAAGTGCCGCTACCACAGCTTCCTGATGTACTTCCACCGGCTGAAGCAACTCGGGTGGGTGGAGCTGACAGGAGAAGAAGAACCCTCGGAGCCACAACAGAGCATCCCCGCTGGCACCGCTCCCCACCAACCCCGCAAGTACTATCGCTTGTCGGCCAAAGGGCGGAAGGCGTCCGACGTGGCCTGGTCCAACCCCCTGCTGGTGCTCTACCCGGAGCGTGGCCTCGAGTGGTACAGGGAAAAGCGGAAGCAACACAAGTATGTTGCTCCCGCTCCTACCAAGAAGAGAGCCAGAACCACCGGCGCCAAGCCGGGCAAGTCCAGGTAGCTAAGGGCATCTCCACCCAAGCCACGATCCACGTCGTTTCCCAGATCACACCCTCTTGCTCAGATTCCTAGACTGGCTTCCCTTCGATCGACATCCTGTTGACGTCTTGACGTCCATTCAGCCCGAGGGAGAGGGGGTAGATAATCCTGCATGTTTTTCAAACCGAACGAAAGCGCTTTTTGTGCAAAGCTATTGTAGCAACGTTGAGCACGTTAACAATCGAATAGGCCAAAGCCAGGACGCTTGCCCTGGGAAAGGGGGTAGCGTGGAAGGGTTTTGCTGTAAATGCAATCGCGTATGGGTGCTCGAAGAAAAGCAAGGCTGGTGCCCGTGGTGCCAGCAACCGTCAAGCAAGCGCACTACGCGGGACTGCCAAGCCTTGCGCCTTAAGTCTAGGCGTCCCTACAAGCAAAAGCAAGTCCCCAATGGCAACGGCTATGATCAGCTTGACGGGCGATGGGCCACGTACTACAA
>QMOF01000260.1 GCA_003650185.1 Chloroflexota bacterium
ACCACCCCCACCTCAACCCTGGCATCCACCACTTCCTTGATCTGCTGCGCTACCATCTTCAGGGTTGCGGTGTCAATGCCGTACTCGCCTTGGCCCATGAGGGCCTCGCCGCTCAGCTTCAGCAGGATGCGCTTATATGCCGGCACAACCACAAGAAGACCTCACTCATATCCTGGCCAGGACCTGACTCTGGATCAGCCGGGGAAGGATAGGCCCCCGCTTATGCTGAAAACCTGCCCCGTGATCTGGCCGGAGTCTTCCGAAGCAAGAAACAGCGCCAGTTGCGCGATATCGTCTGGCCTGTTCATACCAAAGGGCATGCGTTTCTCCGCCTTCCGAAAAAGCTCGTACAGGTGTGTGCTATCATCCGACATCGCCTTCTCGTAACCGGGTGTGTCGCGGGTAACAGTGGTACAGATAGTGTTGATCCGCACCCGGTGGCGCGCATTCTCTAGGGCCAACACCTTCGTCATCAGCACCAGGGCGGCGGCTGCCCCGCCGATGAGGGACTCTCCCTGGGTGGGTGTTCTGCCAGCGTCAGTCGTGATGGCGACAATAGTGCCGCACTGCCTTTCAATCATGTGGCCGAGCACAGCCCTGATACAGTACAGCCTGGAGAACAGATGACTTTCGATGCACGCCGAGTATGCTTCAGGGTCGATCTCTCGGAAGGGCTGAGGAGGGGGGCCTGCTGCCCCGCCGTTGGCCACCAGGATGTCGATCTTGCCGAACTCTCCTGTCACGTTGCCCACCATCTGCTCTACCTGGCGGTAGTCGTGTATGTCGGCCTGCTCAAAACGTGCCTTCTGCCCCAGCGCCTTGACCTGCTCCACTACCTCCAGCGCCGGGCCAGGGTTTCGAGCGTTTACCACGACATCAGCCCCATTCTCGGCAAACCTGATAGCTATAGCCTTCCCGATGCCCTTGCTCGAACCTGTTACCAGGGCCACCTTACTGCTAAGATCCGCACGCACAACCCACCCTCGCTAGAAGACAGCCAGTCAGTCCTCCTCGCCCACCTCGAACCTAACAAACCTCCTCACGTGGACCTTCTCCCCCGTCTTCGCTATCACTTCGGCGACAAGCTGCCGGACTCTCTTTGATTCATCCTTGATGAATGGCTGCTCTAGAAGACATGCCTCCTCGGGGACCACGTCCTCCCCTTCAGGAATGTCCTCGGCGGACAGGAAGCGCGGGTTGGTAGCTACTACCTGCAGGGCAAGGTCGTGGGCTAGTGCCTTGAACTCGTCAGTCTTGGCCACAAAATCAGTCTCGCAATTGAGCTCCACCATCGCCCCTATGCGGCTGCCATGGTGAACGTATGCCTCGATCCGCCCCTCAGAAGCCAGACGGTCTTTCTTCTTCTCTGCTTTGGCCAGACCCCTTTCCTGAAGAATCTCACACGCCCTTTCCAGGTCGGCCTCGGCCTCCTGTAGGGCGTTCTTGCACTCCATTACACCAGCACTAGTCTTCTCCCTCAACGCCTTGATCTGCTCCACCGATATGTGCACTACTTTCCTCCTCAGGGGCAAATGTCAGACTCCCGAGAGCCTCGATGGCCTCTTCACCAGCCACCGCCTCCTCCTCTGCGGCCAACTTCTCCATAATGGCCTTCCCTTCCAGTACCGCGTCGGCTATCTTGCTACAGATTAGCCTCACGGCCCTCACCGCATCATCGTTGGCCGGGATGGGGTAGTCAATCTCCTCCGGGTTGCAGTTGGTGTCCACAATGGCTATCGTAGGCACACCAACGTGCCTTGCCTCAGCTACAGCAATCCTTTCCTTCGATGGGTCTACGATGAAGATAGCATCAGGGAACTTCGTCATCTCCTTGAAGCTGCCCATCTGCCGGTTCAGCCGTTGGATCTTCCTTTCCATCCTCAGGGCTTCCTTCTTGGGTAGCCGCTGATGAAGGCCCCTGGCCCTTTCATCCTCTAGCTGGACCAGGTGGTCGATACGGGCCTGAATGACATCGAAGTTGGTGAGCATTCCCCCGATCCACCGCTGATTAACATAAGGCATGCCGCACCGTTTGGCTTCCTGCTCGATCGCCTCCTGGGCCTGCTTCTTGGTACCGACAAAAAGGATGTCTCCGCCTCTGGAGACCACATCGGTGACGTACTTGCAGGCCTTCTCCAACAGCACTATGGTCTGCTCCAGGTTGATAATGTGGATGCCGTTGCGCTGTATGAATATGTACTTCTTCATCTTCGGGTGCCACCGTCCGGCCTGATGCCCGAAGTGGGCTCCCGCCTCAAGAAGTAGCTTGATCGAAACGTTATTGCTGATGGTCTGTTGTGTCATGGCGCCCTACAAGATGTACCGACTCAGGTTCTCATCTTTGATCAGGCCATCCAGCTCGCGACCAACATAATCGGCATCCACTACCACTTTTTCTCCTCTCCTTTCAGAAGCCGTGAAGTTCAGGTTCTCCAGCAACCTCTCCATGACTGTGAAGAGCCGCCGAGCACCGATGTTCTCGGCGCGCTCGTTCATGAGCAGCGCAAGCCTAGCTACCTCCCGAACGCCATCCTCTGTGAACACAAGGTCAACCCCTTCTGTCGCCAGGAGTGCCTGATATTGCTTGGTCAGGGAGTTACGAGGCTCAACCAGAATCCTCTCCAGGTCCTCCTGTTTGAGGGAATTGAACTCAACCTCCAACGGGAAGCGCCCCTGGAGTTCCGGTATGAGATCAGAGGGCTTGTTCTGCGAGAAAGTACCCGCCGCCAGGAACAGTATGTGGTCCGTCTTCACCGGGCCATACCGTGTCATGACTGTTGTACCTTCCAGGAGTGGCAGAAGATCGCGCTGCACTCCCTCACCCGAGATATCTCTGCCTATGTCCACCTTGGGACCGCAAAGCTTGTCGATCTCATCGATGAACACCACCGCGTTTTCTTCCACATTTGTCACGGCACGGTCCACCAGCTCGTCAAAGTCCAGCAGCTTGTTCGCCTCGTCCCTGGTCAGAATGCGCCTCGCCTCCCTGACAGGGACCCGCCGCTTCCTCTGTACGTTCTGGCTTCTGAGGTTGCGATAGAATTCATCCACCAGCCCGTCGTCGTCCACATCCAGCTCCAGCCGAGGCCCACCAATACCGTCACCGAACTCGACATCGCTGCCGACCTCGATCTCTATAAGA
>QMOF01000261.1 GCA_003650185.1 Chloroflexota bacterium
ATTCAAGGCCAGGGTAGCCCTGGAGGCAATCAAAGGAGAGGAGACAATAGCTGAGCTGGCAGCCAGGTTTGAGGTACACCCCAACCAGATACGCAAATGGGAAAACGCCTTGCTTGAAGGCGCTACCAGCATTTTTGGCGGTAATGAGACTCAGATGAAGGGCGATGGTGCTCGGCGCCCGGCTTAACGAGCTCAAACTGGGATTCCTGGGAATAGACCCGTCGGTGACGCTGCCAGAGTGGTTCACTGGCCCGCGCCAGGCCATCGTCCACTACGCTGGCGGGCTTGCGGTAGGCACCATTTTCCTGGTCTTCTACTGCGTTTACTGGCTGCGGAAGTATCGTAGAAGTCCCGGATCCTTCGTCTGATCGTTGGCGGCAGTTACTCTCATGCTGGCTGCCATGCAGTTTGCCACTGGGTATCTGGAGGGACGGTACCACGCGGCCTATATCATCGGCGCCACATCATTTTTCTCGCCAACCGATATCGTCACATATGGGTGGATGATACCGGCGGTGTTCTTCCACTTTTCCCTGTGCCCATGGGCCATAATGAAGAAGCAAACGTCAACCGGGTAATAAACGACCCGGTGGTGCCTGTCTTAATGTCTCACTCTCTCGTCGTGGAGAATTGCCCAAACATAACTGGGCCCCCTGACTTGACTCTCCTCTCTGCTGATTGCCTCTTTATTTATTGCACCAGGACCTGGAACCGGCTTACTTTGCATCATAGAATAGACCTGTGAAAAATTACTTTTCACGAGACTCTGGTTGATTCTCTTTCCATCTCGTTCCACCCATACTGTTGTTCCCGATTCTACCACATACGTAAAAGGTTTACCTGTCTTAGTTCTGAACTCCTGTCCCCGAAGACTACATATTCGGTTCCATACCGTTTCGAATGATTGCGATACCATGACACACCTCCGCTTGCTTGTTCAAAGCTTATATGACCACAGAGTGAATGACCAAATCAACAAGCACATTATGTACCAAGTAACAATCGGACTGCCTTCTCCATCCCCAACTGCGGCGCCAAACGGGCTACCCTGACCGCATCCCTGACGTCCTGAGTCCTGCCGTCCAGGCGCCGGGCTATCTCGTCCGCAAGCTCAGGATCTGTGCCTTCGCGGCGCACAAGAACGCCCTTGACCACGGTGAGAAAGTCGCTGCGGTTGTAGGTCTCTATCTTCCTGACGGCAAACCGAGACAGAAGCTCAGGAGAAAGGCCAGTAAGTCTGTTGGTGCCAGCTACAACCCACAGCGGATGGGACAAGTTGAGATCTGTTCCCTTCTTTGCCCTTACTAACCGGCCGCCCCCCATCATGGAAAGTAACGCCGCAGTATCAGCGGCATTCATCTTGTCCAGCTCGTCAATGAGCAGGATCTGCGGCTGCCTCTCAGCCACTAGGCCCCAAAGACCTGCCTTTGACGTAGCTGAGCCAACCAGCCAGACGGCTTTTTCTCCTGTGGCCCGCTCGATATCCCACAGGAACAGAGTCTTGGCCAAAGCTGGAGGTCCTGCCAGCAGCACATGGACGGGCTTCTCTGCCAGAAGACAAGCCTTCAGCAGTTCCTTCGCCTCTTCATGCCCGATGATGTCGTAAAAAATGTCATCCGAAAGGCTCAATTTCTGATTGCAGGGCATTTCTCAATGGTCTTGCTCCCCACGCATGGCAACTGCCCCGCCGAGCTCAGTCAGCCGGTAACCGGTGTAGGAATTTGACTTGAAAACGCTATCCAGGTAGCCTTCCTTGAACAAGCGGTTAAGGGTCGTCAGCCAGATTCTAACGCGACGCCACGACCAGCCAATCCGGAACTCCTTCTCCATGTCATGGGAGTCCTCAAAGCTGGCTATCTCGTTTAACAGCTCAATGTCGCCCTTTTTCATCGTGTCCTTCCTCCCTGGCCCAGGCTTCGACAAACTGCGCTGGCGTGACGATACGTAGCCCGGCTTTTTCTGCAATTTCGGGGTCGTCGATGAAGTGTCTGTCTCCAGTAATGAAGTAATCCGGCTGTGCCGCTACTGCTGCAGCCAGGACAGCGGCATCACCAATGTCCAGTATCCCACTCCAGCGCTCGATCTCCTCTGGTGCTGGGTCCTTCCATATTTCCGGAGGCGCGTTTACCAGCAGCTTCCTCAGCGCAGGCAGAGCTTCAGAAAGCTTTGCCTTGACCGTTCGGATCACCTCATCCAGAACCTGCTGCGAAACAACCACTCTCAACCTGCCTTCAACAAAATGCCCCAATATGGCCGCCGGAGCTCCCCTGGAGGAGTAGATTCCCGAGACAATGACATTGCTGTCCAGGAAAACACGCAGCTTAGGCCCTGGCACTGAAACGCTCCCTGGCTATCTCCTCTCTTGCCTGGCGGCCAGCTTCCTGCAGTTCCTCTTTGGTGATTCCCGAGCGCTCGAAAGCCTGCTGGATCTCCCTCAATGCTTCGAGGGCAACTGTCTTCTTAGGTCTGGCAACCAGCCTCGCTTCGTCCACTGAAACCTCGAGCACGTCGCCGGGGCCAATGCCCAACTGGTCGCATACCTCCCTAGGAAGGGTGATCTGGCGCTTCGGGCGCAGCACCACGTCTATCGCCTTTTTCTCCACCATGTCCCTACCTCCTGTGAGAACTGAGATGTCTAACGTCTGACATCCCAGTATCTCGCATGCAACTGAAGTTGTCAACACCAGTGCAAGTCTACTCCCAGCCACGCTCCCTCTTGATTGTCTCGTATGCTGTCAACACCATTTGCAGAAGGAAACCCGTGCCTTCCACACCTGCCGTATCCGGATGCAGCTTGTGCAGAAGCTCTCGGTATCGCTTCTTTATCTCCTCGTCACTCGCTGACCTGTCGAGGCCGAGAATGCGGTACGGGTCAAGCCCTGACTGAGGTAGTGTAGAGTAATGTTGTGTATGGCTATGGGGTCTGGTAAAGAATACCTCCTGGTGGAGAGAGCCAATGTCTATGCCAGGAGGTATAGAGGTGAAAGAGGAGCTGCGGGGGATGGTGAAGGAGGTGCTAGGAGCCTGGGTCACCAGTCGGGGGAATAGCATTGCGGCAGGTTTGGCCTCCGGAAGAAGGTAAGGAGATGCGCTCTCACTCGATGGACC
>QMOF01000262.1 GCA_003650185.1 Chloroflexota bacterium
AGGAGAAGATGTGGCCGAGCGCGGAGCAGGCTCTCTGATTATACGGTTGGTAGGCTGTCACGCGGCCAGCAGGAACAGATGGATCGGCACCTGGGGGCGTGTCCGGCAAGTCGGGCAGAACTCGACTCGCTCAGGGCCGCGGTGCAGTTGCTTGGCCGCTTGCCTCAGGCAGCCCCTCCTCGCAGCTTTGCCATTGCGCAGGTTGCCCCGTCGCCGCGCCGGTCGCCTTTACCAGCGCTGCGGCTGGCCACCGCTGTGGTGACCGCGCTCCTGGTGTTTATGTTCGCCGCGGATATGACCAACCTGTTCGAAGGTGTGCCGCTTTCCGTTCAGGATGAGAGGATGGCGTACCAGCAGAACGGTGGGGAACTGGATGAAGGAGAGGGCAGTGTTTTCTCAGGCGACGGCGCACCCTCTGGCGCAGGAGACGAGGTGGGCGACACCGGCGACGAAACCGTCACGGGCGGATCGGACGAGGCCGAATGGGTCAGGCCCGTGGAGTATAGCCTACTGGGGATGACAATGGTACTGGGCGGAACGGCAGCCGCCGCCTGGCTCAGACAGAGAAAGGCGCAGGGTGCCTGATGGCAGGCCGCATCGGTAGTGATGCATAGAGATGCGTCGTCTACCTGCAGGAAAGCTGTTTAGCCAAGACCGTTCTTGTACGCTGGTAATCGGTTCGCGAAAGCATTTGTTGCCATTGACCTGCCTTGCCTTTACCCGCAAGGCAGGGTGCTACCCCCCTCTCAAAACGCGGGATGTCACCGTACATTGCATCTGTCCTGCTGTGGTAAAATGCTGCAGATGGCTGCCACTTCACGCGCAAGCGGTCAGGCGCTGATACCTCTGAGGCTAGGGGAAATAGGGCCATTGGGGCAGACCGTGGCCCTGCACAATTTGGCGCGGGTACTCGTCTTCGGCGGCATAACCGGCGAAGAAGTGAAGGTCGAGGTGGTACGGCGCTACCGGACCTATGTGGCGGCATGCGTCCGCGAGGTTATAGAGCCATCACCCAATCGTGTGGAACCGACGTGCCCATATTTCGGGCGGTGCACAGGTTGCCAGTGGCAGCACATACGGTACGAGCACCAGCTTGAACTCAAGCACCGGATAGTGCGGGATGCCCTTGAGAGTTATGGTGGGATACCCAACCCGCCGGTGATGCGGGTTGTGCCTGCTCCGCAGCCGCTGAACTACAGGAACCACGCCCGCTTCACGGTGGGGCGAGGGGGTGCTTTGGGCTTCGTCAACTGGCAAACCCGGGGCTTCATCTCTGTCAGCCAGTGCCAGTTGATGCACCCGTGGATCAACAAGGCACTTTTCCGCCTCCACGGGCACTGTGGTGAGACGACACAGCTTTCAATCCGGGTGGGGGTAAACACCAATCAGTACATGATCCAGCCGGCGCTGAAGCACCCCGGGGTGCCGATAGAGAGCGGCCAGAAGCACTACGAAGAAGAGTTACGCGGCAGGCGTTTTCGCGTCTCTGCTGCATCCTTCTTCCAGGTGAATACTGCTCAAGCGGAGCGACTGACGTGGCTGGTGCAAGACCGTTTTGCCTTGACCGGCCAGGAGCTTGTGGTGGATGCCTATGCAGGAGTGGGGACCTTCGCGGTCCTCCTTGCTCCCTTTGCCAAGAAGGTCATTGCCATAGAGGACTCTGCTTCCGCCGTGCAGGACGCTCAGGCTAACATCCAGGGACTGGCCAACGTACAACTAGCGCAGGCCAGGACCGAGGACGTACTGCCCTCCCTGCCGCAAGCCGATGCCATGGTACTTGACCCACCGCGCACCGGATGCCACCCGAGAGCCCTCCAGGCTATCATCACCCATCCGCCGAAGCGAATCGTATACGTGTCGTGCGATCCGCACGCTCTGGCCCGCGACCTGCGGATTCTACTCCGTGGCCCCTTCACTTTGGACGAGGTGCTACCGGTCGATCTCTTCCCCCAGACGTACCATATCGAGTGCCTGGCTACTCTGTCCTACAGCCCTGATCGGGACATGGGTCTGCAGTCGCGCAAGCAGCTCGTCCTTGCCTCCGCGTCACCGAGACGGCAACAGATCATGAACGACATGGGCCTGGCCTTCAGCATCGTGCCGTCCGAGGCCCAGGAACCACCCCTGCCCCCGTCCGCCAATGTCATCGTGGTTGCCCGGGAGCGGGCTACCCACAAGGCAAGGGCAGTGGCAGCGACCTTCAACTGCGGCACGATAATAGGCGTCGACACCGTCGTGGCTGACGAAAGTGGGATCCTGGGCAAGCCCGCCTCCGCAGAGCAGGCCCACGCCTACCTGCGCAGGCTGCGCGGTAAGGACCACTGGGTCGTTACAGCCCTTACCTTGATAGATGCCGCGACCGGCCAGGAGGTCAGTGGCTATCGTACCACCCGGGTGCGCATGCGGCTGTACAGCGACCTGGAAATCTCCAACTACGTGGCTTCCGGCGACTGCATGGACAAGGCAGGTGCCTACGCCATACAGGACAAGACGTTTCACCCGGTCGAAGGTCTCACAGGTTGCTACCTCAATGTGGTGGGCTTGCCTGCATGTATGCTGATGCGCTTGTTGGCGCGACTGGGCATACGCCCTATCCTTAACCCCAAGTGGAAACCGCCTGGCAACTGCCCCGACTGCAACCGCCTGGCGAAGTACGGCAGACTGCTGTAGCCTGCGCCGCCAGTGCTGGAGCCTTTTCTGTACAGCTTCGCTGGTCAGCTCCCGCAGCGCGTCTGAGCTGGTCCAGCAGGTGCTCTTTGAGTCCATCTGCTGAATCTCCCGGGCTGCGCTGACGGCCAGCTCGTTCAAATGCGCATTGCGTTTCCGCACCTGCCTCAACACCTAGTTGACCGCTTTCCTGACGACGTTCCTGCTGTCAAGGGCTTCCGCGCCAGCCTAGCACGGAAGTGGGCGTGGGTAAACCGCGTGCCAGTCTGGTGGGTGGGTGGACCGGTAGCAGGCGGATTGCCTGCTCCTCCCGTTGTCGTATATCATCTTGCCATGAGAATTGGAGCTTTCCAACTAGAGGAGCCGGTACCTGAGTTGAGGGAGCCCCATGCGCTGGCTATGCTCCGTCCGTGGA
>QMOF01000263.1 GCA_003650185.1 Chloroflexota bacterium
CCGCCCGATGTCAACAAGAGCGCGGCCACCTTCGCTGTGGAGGCAGGTGGGGGAAAGGCCATCCGCTTTGGGCTGGCGGACATAAAGAACGTGGGGGCAAATGCCATCAGCCCCATCCTGGAGGCGCGCGAGGCCGGTGGGCCCTTCAGGTCCATTGAGGACCTGTGTCGCCGGGTCGACCTGCGCGGCATGAACAAGCGGGTGATGGAGTCTCTTATCAAAGCAGGGGCAATGGACTGTCTGGGCAGCCGTGGGGCGTTGCTCAACCGAGTCGACCGCATCCTATCGCTGTCGCAGCGCGAGCAGAAGCTGAAGGAGACGGGCCAGTCCACCATGTTCGACCTGTGGGGAGAGAATGTCAGCACGCCGTTGCCAGAGATCGAGCTGGAGGACACGGACGCACCGCGGAAAGAGAGACTGGCGTGGGAGAAGGAGTTGCTCGGTGCATATGTTTCCGACCACCCTTTCAGCCAGGTGGCCTCCAATACCAGCACCTTCTGCGGTCACATTGATGCTGACATGGCGGGACAGACGGTGACGCTGGCCGGGATATTGGGACCGGTCAGGCATGGGGCCACCCGGAACGGACGTCACTTTGCCACGGCCACGTTGGAGGACCTGGTCGGCAGCGTCGAAGTCAGTTGCTGGGCAGAGGTGTACGAACGGACGAAGGACCTCTGGTCTGAAGGCAATGTGTTGCTGGTGCAGGGTAAGGTGAGAGCGAGGCAAGACACGGTGCAGGTGGTCTGTGAGCAGGTGCAGGAATACCGTGGCGAAGAGGCTAAGGAGGTGGAAGAGCAGACTGAAGAGCAACTCCCGGACTTGCCTGCACCCAGGAAGAACAGGCTGATGATCACCATAGCCCAGACAGAGAACACGCAGGAAGACCTGGAGCGCTTTTACCGACTGTTGGACGTTATCCGGTGCTATCCTGGTCGGGATGAGGTGCTTCTGAGCATTGACACCGGTGACGGGCTGGTCAACGTGGAGATGCCCAACGTCGGCACAAGCTGTTGCCCGGAGCTGACGCGGCAGCTTGCGGAGCTCGTAGGGGAAGAGAGTGTGAAGTTAATGGGCTAGTTCGCGGCCTTGGGCAGTGACGGTCCGTGCGACGTACCAGAGCAAACAGAGAGGGGGACACTCAGTGTCCCCCTCTCGTGGTTTTCCAGACCTGAATCAGGTCAGGCGGCTAGCTTGCGGGTGCCCACGAAGTGGTGTACGACTTGGGCTCCGTCTCCGTGTCGCTGGAGATTACTGCATCCACGGTTACGGACCACTCTACGGTGCCAGCCTGTACCTGGTCGAACACGTCGTTTGCCCACTGTGTAGCCTCGGTCCTGCTGGTGCCTCCACCAATCAGCCAGGCGAGCATGTCGTAGACCTTGATCGGCCCGTACAGGGTCACATTGACCTCGGTGTTGGCCGGGACGAAGATCTTGTCGCTTGTGGCTATCCTGGCTGCGTCGATGGGCGTGTCAGAGCCTGTGGGCGTTGCCTGGCACTTGACGTTGAGGCTATCGATGGTAACATCGAAGTCGTTGTCGTTGGTGATCTTGAACGAGAACTCGCCCAGGCTGAGACGGATCATGGTAGCCGCTGACGCCATTTCGGCCACGCTCTGTTTGGCCAGCCATCTGTAGAAAGCCTGCCACACGTGGACCCCGGCCTCCACGTCTGCCTTCCAACCATCGGCTGCCGCCGGGTTCACCCTGTTTTTCAAGGTCAGGTAGGCGATGGTCTGGTCCAGAGGCACCGCGTCGGTCATCTGCGCTTCGATAAGGCCCGCCATTCCGGGGATTGCTGCATCGGTGACGTACCCCTGTTCCGGTGCCGGGAGCGGGTCGATGTCAAGCGGCGCATTTCCGTTCCACAGCGTGGCATCGACCACCATGCTTTCGTAGGCGTCCAGGTCAGCGTAGACATCGCTGCTGATCACACCTGCCGCTTTAAGGGCTGCCAGTACGTCGTCCAGCCTCTCCGGGTAGAAAGTAACGGCGGTGGCGTTCCTGAAGGATGGGTAGACCAGCCACTTATAGGCGGCCCACTCCATGTTCATGCCGTCTGTGACGTCTGCCTCCCAACCAGCCTGTGACTCTGGCATACCATCAAGTACCGTAGTGTAGATCACGTTCTGGTCGTACGGCAGTGGAGCCAGCCTCTGAACGGTGGCCAGGCCCGCCATACCCGTATCAGCCTGGTCAATCACTGCCTGCTGCGCCGGTGTCAAATCGGCGTAAGAGCTGGCACCGTAGTAACGGGTGGCCAGCGTGTTCTTCCAGGTGGCCTGGCCGCCGAGGAGCTCCCAGTAGAAGGCAGCAGCTTCGGCACCAGTACCGGGGGTAGTGCCGGTGACGTTCGTCAGCCAGGACTCGGCAGCAGCCGATCCGCTATCGGCCTTGAGCATTATCGGAGGAAGCGCTGCAAGAGTGGTGTAGTATACGTTC
Source organism: Chloroflexota bacterium (assembly GCA_003650185.1). Taxonomy (GTDB): domain Bacteria; phylum Chloroflexota; class Dehalococcoidia; order UBA2247; family RBG-13-53-26; genus B9-G15. The sequence goes on from QMOF01000263.1 coordinate 2,445, forward strand.
TCTTCCAAGGGCTTGGGGTCGCTTCTCTGCTCGCTGGCCAGGGCGAATATGCCAGCCACCGTGTCTGCGACGAGGGCTTTCTGGGCGTCTGTCAGGGAGGCGTACACTGCTGCATCTACCACCGGCTGCTCAGTAACGGGATTCAGTTCGTCATAGGTCTTGCCGCTGTATAGCTGCTGTACCTTGGCATCGCGTATCTCCGGGTAGTAGCTGGACGCTGTACCGTTTCGGAACGAGTCCTTCACCATCCAGACGTAGAGCGCGGTCATCGGGTCGATCACGTCCACGGCAGCCTTGGCAGCGTACTTCTGTGTCAGTGTTGCCAGGGCATAGGTAGTATCGTAATTCGCGTCGCAGTAGTCGTCGAGCGCTGTCATCCAGGCCTCGGCGTCGGCTTTCCAGCTTTCGGCTGCATCCGCTGTCACCCTGCTGGTCAGGATTCCATAGGCTGTGTTCTCCTCTAGAGGCGCGGCATCGGCTACGTCGGTGTCGTACCTGTCGGTGAAGCCCGTGATGGCGCTGGTCACCACTTCCTGTTGTGCCGCCGTGAGGTTATTGTAGACAGCCATGTCAACCGTGGACTGGTCTCCTGCCGAGAGTCCGTCGTAGGTTGTTGGCAGACCCCGGTACGTCGCC
>QMOF01000264.1 GCA_003650185.1 Chloroflexota bacterium
CGATAGACTCAGCAGACAGTCTCTGCTTATTATAGACAAATGTTGAGTCTTCATTAATGTTGAGATTTTTATTTAATTACAGACTACAGCGTAAAAAATAAACCAATCTCTCACCATTATTTTTTCAGTTACTTTGAGATTACAGTGAATCTAACCATGCCAAGATATTAGGATTCTTACGCCAAGACGAATGCGAGATAGATTCGGCATGAGGCGGAGTGGCTTTCGAGATTGCGCCCCGCTTCATGTTCAGATCGATAGTGGCGTATTTGTTGGTAGTATTGGTGCTGGCATGACCGAGCCAGTTAGCAATGTTGACGATATCAACACCGGATTTGAGAAGATGAACTGCTGTGCTATGCCGGATACTGTGGGGATGAATACGCTTAACCTTGAGGGCTGGATGAGTTTCCGCAGCCTTCCGTATATACTTTGCCAGAATATATCTAACCCCAAACCTAGTGATAGGTGTACCAAGATGATTTGTGAATAAGGTGACCGGCTCTCTGAGATCAATTCCCCACTCTTCGAGGTATTCATGTAATACGCGCGCGGTCTTCGTCCAGATTGGACAGATACGTTCTTTCCGTCCCTTGCCGAGGATATGTATACTAAACGGTGAGGACAGTTGTATATCATTGGCCTTCAGATCGATTAGTTCCTGTACTCTGGCCCCTGTGTTGAACATGAGGATCAAAAGGGCATAATCACGCCGTCCGTCTGGTTTTGAACGATCGACCTTATCGAGAACAGCTTCCAATTCCTCAAACTCCAGATATTCAACCACACGAGTGTGCATGCGCTTAAATGGAACACTCAAGATTTGTTGAGATAGGTGAATATACTCGGGGAACATAGTAGCTACGTAACGAAAAAAGCTATGGATTGCGGAAAGTCGAATATTACGTGTACCGGTCGAATTATGTCTTTGTGTTTCAAGATAATTAAGGAAAGCCTCAATTCTGGTTACGTTTATATCATCGAAACAAAGGCTGTCGACTGAACCATTGTCACGCGCCAGGAAAAGAAGCAGTAGCTTCAGGCCGTCCCGATAACTGTGGACAGTGTGGAGACTCATTCCTTTTAGTCGTGACAGGTAATTGCAGAAAAAGCCCTGCAATGCGATTCCCAACTCGTTGGATTTCTTTTTCTTCATCATTTACCCCCAATCATTGGTATTTAAGATCTTCTGGTTCTACATTCTCATTCTAATCTTTAATAAGGCTGTCATATTTCTGTTCGAAACGGGTGCTGGCCACGCGCCGAAGTGATTCCACAAAGGGCAAGTAGTATTGGGTGGAAACGACACTTACATGTCCCATATATGTGGACAATTGCGGAAGCTTCGCCAGCACATCTTCGCCATTGTGGTACCAGCGCAGCAGAGCATTGACGGCAAAGCAATGACGAATATCGTGGATACGTGGTGGGATGCCTTTCGGGGTAAGTATCTTAAGCGATGCGCAAAGAAGTCTCCAATTGTGCGCTAAGCCGGTACCAGTGTAAGCTCTACCCTCAGGACCGCCGGCGTTATTCCAGATGATAGGCGATGATGCTTTCATCGGCAACCCGCATCGTTGACGCTGTTTGAGATATGCACGCAGTTCAGTATCGGCGGTAACAGAAAGAGGAATGATGCGCTCTTTATGAAACTTTGTGCAACGGATGAACAATGTTGATTCTTCTGAATTAAAATCGCCGAGGGTCAAACGCAGGAGTTCCCCACGGCGCAATCCGCTTGTATAAAGCAGAATGATGGCTAATCGTATAACCTGTGGCCTCAAAGGACTCTGTGGTAAGGCTGGAAGCTGTTGGGCAGCAGAGAGAAGTCGGGCAATATCAGTAGAAGAGAAGATGTAAGGAATGAATTGTAAATTGTTGGCTGGGAATGTTAGAATATCGGGAATGAAGCTCTGCGGATGAGATCGTCGACGATAGAGGCAGAAGTTGCGAACAATGCGCATGCGATTTCGTCTAACCGTCGGCGTGAGGTTAGCAAAAGTATCGCACCATTGGATAAATAATCTGCCGCTCAGTTCCTCCGCCCAAGAGCACTGAATTGCCAAGAAAGTATCCAAGGAACGTAAGGTGCAGTTCTCTGTTCCGTATATCTTGCCAAGGGAACGGTGGAGTTGGAGATATGCCGTGATTTCTTCCGCGAGAAAGCTTTGCAATGGCATCGATGACTTGACTTTCTTCCAAGATCTTACCTGTGGCAGACCGTTAATAGCATTAGCATCTACACAAATGTCAATATCCGCATAATCTGGCACTTCGAGCGCTACACTCCTTAGATCCTCAATCGCCAATCTTAAGTAAACACAGGTACTCTCTACGTTGTGATGTCCTAAAACGTCACCAATGACTTTGACTGATGTACCTTGACGGAGTAGGTGAACGGCAAAGGAGTGTCTGAGGCAGTGAGGACCATGATAAGGAATATCTATGCCACTGAGGCGTACCTGGCGTTGGAATGCTTCAGTGACAGCGGTAGGTTTTAATCGGCCATGTGGTGCCCGAATACGGAGAAAGACTTCCCGGAAGGAAAGACTTGGCCGTCCATTCTTAAGATAATCAATCAATGCATCGGCCACCGCATCAGTTAGGGGAAGGACAAGTTTGTTATCAGTCTTACCTTGGGGGATACAAATTGTGGCGGTACGCCAGTTGATATCGTCTAAGGTCAAGGATACGACTTCACAGGACCGCAGACCATAAGTGGCGACCAACAACAGCATGGCATAATTGCGAATGCCTTGGGTATCTGTTCGATCAATAGAGAGAAGAAGTTCATTGACTGTCGTCCAGGGGAGAGAACGCGGCAATTTCTCAAGTCGATATACTCTTGGTGTATCGATCATTTCATGGAGTTGGTTCTGTAAGACTCCTCTGCTGTACTCAAAGCGGAGAAAGGCGCGCAAATATCCCACCACATGCTGTAGTGAGTATCGATTAAGGGCTTTGGAACAAGTGCCAAGGAAGTCCTCAACTTGCTTTAAGCTTAGATCGAGCAAGGCTTTTTCGTTCGTCTCGAAACCTATAGAGTCAAGAAAACGGCCAAGATACGTGATGTGCGAC
>QMOF01000265.1 GCA_003650185.1 Chloroflexota bacterium
CCCCGCCAATCCCCGCGCCCACCGGCTAAGCACGGCTGAAGAGATATGGAACGATACCGGCGGAGAGGTGGACATCGTGGTTGCTGGCGTAGGAACAGGGGGAACGATCACTGGGATAGCGGAGGCCATCAAGCCCAGGAGGCCTCAGCTCAAGGTCATCGCCATCGAGCCAGCGCGTTCCCCGGTGCTGTCCGGTGGCAGTCCGGGCCCTCACACAATCCAGGGGATAGGCGCCGGGTTCATACCAGAGGTACTGAAGCTGGAGGTAATCGACCAGGTTGTCGCCGTCGCTGACGAGGATGCAAGGACAATGGCCCGCAGGCTCGCCCGTGAAGAAGGGATACTGGTCGGCATCTCGTCCGGTGCAGCCACATGGGCCGCAGTACATGTAGCCAAAAGAGCTGAGGACCGGGGTAGGCTGGTCGTGGTTGTCTTGCCAGATTCAGGCGAGCGTTACCTGACCACCGACCTTTTCGAAACAGGATAGTAGTACAAAGGAGAACCCAGCGAATGGACGAAGTGACAATATCCAAGGCCATAACCGAGAGTTTTGTAAGGGAGTTCGCGGCCGCAATGGATGTGGACGTTGCCATAGTTGGCGCCGGACCTTCAGGAATGATAGCTGGCTACTACCTGGCCAGGGCCGGAGCCAAAACAGTGATATTTGAGAAGCAGCTCCGCCTTGGCGGCGGAATGCCCGGCGGGGGAATGATGTTCAACCGCATTGTGCTACAAGAAGAGGGCAAAGCCATACTGGATGAATTCGGCGTCCGCACAGAGAAGTATGACGCCGAGCACTATACGGCCGACGCCCTTGAAGCAGTATCGACTATCTGCTCCAGGACCATACAGGCAGGGGCAAAGATATTCAACCTGATCAGCGTTGAGGATGTGATGATCAGGGAAGACAACAGGATAGCCGGTCTGGTACTCAACTGGAGTGCTGTGTCCTGGTCGAAGCTGCATGTTGACCCGCTGGCGGTGAGGTCGAAACGGGTGATAGACGCCACCGGCCACGAGTGTGAAGTGTGCCGCATAGTTGAGAGGAAGCTGGGGCCCATCCTGCGGACCAGCACGGGAAGGGTACTCGGCGAGAAGTCGATGTGGGCCGAGAAGGGCGAGGCCGACATAGTGGACAACACCAGCGAGGTTTGCCCGGGCTTGCTGGTGGCTGGCATGGCAGCCAATGCTGTTTACGGCTCACCCAGGATGGGAGCTATCTTCGGTGGCATGTTGCTATCGGGGAAGAAGGCGGCGGCACTGGCCCAGTCCGCTTTGTCCGGGGAATAGAACAGGTGCTCAAGATTATTAGAGAAGACGTCCAGACCGTCTTTGCGCGTGATCCCGCGGCAAGAAGCCTCCTTGATGTTCTCTTCTGCTACCCTGGTCTGCATGCACTGTTGCTCCACCGGGTAGCATCTTTTTTTGTGGCGGCACAGGGTGCACTTGCCGGCACGACTGCTGTCCCACGTCAACCGTTTTCTGACCGGCGTAGAGATTCACCCTGGGGCGAAGATTGGGAAAGGTTTTTTTCTCGACCACGGTACGGGAGTGGTCATAGGGGAAACGGCTGAGATCGGTGACGACGTGCTCATGTACCAGGGCGTCGTCCTGGGAGGAACGAGCCTGGAGAAACGGAAGCATCACCCAACCATCGAAAACAACGTGGTCTTGGGCGCGGCGGCAATTCTGCTTGGCCCCGTGACCGTGGGGGAGGGAGCCAGGGTTGGTGCCAACTCGGTGGTGGTCAAGTCCGTACCACCTAGTGCTACAATCGTTGGGGTACCAGGGCGCATAGTGGAAGACAGACGACCGGCAATCGTAGACCTGGAGCACGGCAAGCTGCCCGACCCCGTCAACGAAGCTATCGGCCTTATGCTGGAGAAGCAGGGCGCACTGGAAGACCGGGTAGAGCACCTGGAGCGGTTGCTGAAAGGCAACAGCAGGGTCAAGCATAGTAGCTCAGAGAGCCAGGTACGAGACGGCAACGAGAGATAGCGGGGCAATTTGCGGTGTGTAGCCCAGGCGAAAGAAGTCTCTTTGGGGGGTGCAAATGTCCAAGACCATAGCAGAGATCAACGAGAAGATACGCAAGGGACAGGCTGTTGTGGTAACTGCAGAAGAAGTGATCGACATCGTCAAGACAAAAGGGGCTAAGAAGGCCGCAACCGAAGTGGACGTGGTGACCACAGGCACTTTCAGCCCCATGTGCTCTTCGGGTGCTTTCTTGAACCTGGGTCACACCACGCCGCGGATCAAGTTCGGAGGTGGTACCGCATATCTCAACGATGTTCCCGTCTACGCAGGTCTGGCGGCGGTGGACGTGTTTATTGGTGCCGGCGCTCTACCCGACAATGACCCGCGGAACAAGGTCTACCCGGGCGAGTTCAGCTATGGCGGCGGTCACGTGATCGAAGATCTGCTAGCAGGAAAGGACGTCAGGTTCGCAGCCACGGCGTACGGCACGGACTGCTACCCCAGAAAGAGGGTCGAGACGCTCATCAATATCAACGACATCAACGATGCAATCCTTTTCAACATTCGAAACGCCTATCAGAACTATAACGTCGCGGTCAACCTGTCGGACAGGACGATCTACACCTACATGGGAGTCCTCAAACCCAACCTGGGGAACGCCAACTACTCCTCGGCAGGGCAGTTGTCCCCCCTGCTCAACGATCCTCTATATAAGACTATCGGCGTGGGGACGAAGATACTACTGGGGGGAGGAGTGGGATACGTGGCCTGGCACGGCACCCAGCACAACCCCGATGTCCTTCGGAGTGACAACAGAGTACCTCGGCGGGGGGCCGGGACCCTGGCCCTTATCGGCGACCTGAAGCAGATGAAACCAGGGTGGTTGCGAGGAGCCAGTTTCATAGGATACGGCGTCACCATGGTGTTGAGTATCGGAGTACCCATACCTGTGCTGTCCGTAGAGATTATACTTCACACCGCAGTGAGCGATGAAGAGATACTTGCCCCTATCGTGGACTACTCCGATGCTTACCCCAACATGAAACCAGACATCATGGGAGAAGTGAGCTATGCCCAACTCAG
>QMOF01000266.1 GCA_003650185.1 Chloroflexota bacterium
CCAGGTATACTGTTCTCAAGGATGGGGATGCCGACCTCATCTGCGCCTCGGGAGTCAACGGCTGGGCTCCCACCATGGGCATCCTCGAGTTTGAGGAGTGGGGTCCTCAGCCCATATACATCGTCTGGCAGGGAAGCGTCCTGGCAACCGGGCTTGCTGTGAGGGGCGACTCAGACATATACACGGGTGCCGACTTGCCGGGGAGGACGATATCGAACGTCCCGGGCATGCCGTCGATAAACCTGGGCCGTGACCATCACCTCCGGACTCTGGGACTTACAGCAGACGACATGGTGCTGGTTGACTTCCCGTCATATCCATCAGTGATGGAGGGGATCAAGCTAGGAACAGTGGAAGTAATAGGAGCTGTGTCATGCACCTCCAGCGGAATGTATGACGTGGCCAGTGCTCCCTGTGGTTTGCGCTGGATAGAGATGCCTCACGACAACGAGGAGGCCTGGACGGCAGCCTCCAAGATCGCGCCTTACGTTCCCAACGTGGTCACCAAAGCGGCGGGCATAGACCCGGAAACGGACGAACCCAAGGAGCTGGCCGGCATCTTGAACAACACGTACTGCTACGGCACGGAGCTCGTCAGCGAGGAACTGGCCTATCAGTGGGCCAAGACGATTCACACACGCCTGGAAGACTATCAGGACAGGCACCCTTCGCTTCCAGGCTTCACGCTGGAGCAGGCCCTTTCCTTCAAGTACTCGCCCTACCCCTATCATCCCGGGACTATAAAGTACTTCAAAGAGATAGGTGCCTGGACCGACCAGCACCAGGAATGGCAGGACAGAATACTGACGGAGATGGAAGAGAGGCTGGCTAGCTAAGAGAGCCTCGGCACATAGTATCGGAATTGTACAGCCAACAAGAATCTCCTGAGACATGCCTGGCGTTCGTTGGGACAAGGGGTGGTGAGCTACGGGGGCAAACCGGGCGGTTTGCCCCCGTATTCTAAATGGGCAGAGTCCCTATGCCGGACGGCTTTCAGGCAGACTTCTCGGGAGTGTTGCGGGTCTAGATGAGGAGCTAGGCGTGGCTGCGAAGTACAGACCGGTTAAAGGCGTCCCAAGATGGCTGCTTGTCATCCTGACCACAATAGGCATAGGCGTTTCGGTCTGTTACATCTTCCGCTTCACATTCGGCGGCCTCATGGTAACGCAGTTCGGCTATCATTATCTGCTGATAGCCTTGTTCCTGCCCCTGGCTTTCCTGATGATCCCGGCCACAAAGGGAACAGCCGCCAGTAAGATCCCATGGTATGACATCCTGCTTGCCGTACTCGCCTTTGGGGTACCCTTTTACCTTTTCCTCAGGGCCAACGACATACTATGGTACGGATGGTCCGCCCGTGCGCCTATAGAAGGTCTCGTAACAGGCATGATCATCTGGCTTCTGCCCGTAGAAGCAGCCAGACGCGCCGGCGGCTTGCCCATAGCGCTGATAGCTCTCATCATGTCGTTCTACCCTGTTTTCGCCGGGCATATGCCAGGCTTCCTGGTCGGCCCGACCATGTCTCTGGAACGACTAATATCCTACCATGGCTTCAGCACAGAGAGCATTCAGGGTATACCTATGCAGGCCTTCGGCAGGATAATCGTCGGCTACCTGGTTTTCGCCTCTGCTCTTGTGGCCACCGGAGGCGGGCAGTTCTTCCTGAACTTCGCGCTAGCTTTGCTGGGACATGTGCGCGGCGGAGCGGCAAAGGTAGCCGTTGCCTCCAGCGCCCTTTTTGGCACATTGACCGGGGCCTCCGTAGTCAACGTCATCACCACCGGCTCGGTAACCATTCCCGCCATGAAGAAAACAGGCTACCCACCTTACTACGCCGGTGCAATAGAGGCTTGCGCTTCCACCGGTGGCATACTCATGCCCCCCGTTATGGGGGCAGTAGCCTTCATTATGGCTGACTTTCTGGGAATGCCCTATACCACCATTGTCAGGGCAGCCATCATACCATCTGTCCTCTATTTCGCGGCTTTGTATTTCCAGGCGGACTTCTTCGCCGCCAAAACGGGGCTCCGTGGGCTGCCACGAAGCGAACTTCCTTCCCTGCGCCAGACGCTCAAGCAAGGCTGGTTCTACATTTTCGCCCTGGCTGTTTTGGTATTCTTCCTGTTCTATATCCGCGTTGAGACCGTGGCTCCCTTCTACGCCACCGGAGCTTTGTTTGCCGCGTCTCTTTTCAGGAAGGAAACCAGGCCTAACCTGCACCGCCTTGTTGAGTTCCTGGAGAAGAGCGGAACGACCCTGATGGAGATGGTCAGCATTCTTGTGCCCATTGGCCTGGTGCTGGGCTCACTGGCAATAACCGGGCTTGCCTACAGTCTATCCTCCGAGCTGGTGTCCATAGCCGGCGGCAGTCTGCCGGTCCTGCTGCTCCTGGGCGCTGTGGCAAGCTACATCATGGGAATGGGCGCCACTATTACAGCGTGCTACGTCTTCCTGGCCCTGGTGTTTGCCCCCGTTCTGATCGACGTAGGGGTCAATCCTCTGGCCGCCCACCTCTTCGTAATGTACTGCGGCATGCTTTCATCCATCACCCCACCGGTTGCCCTGGCTTCCTACGTTGCGGCCTCCGTAGCCGGGGCGCCGTTCATGCAAACGGCGGCGCAGGCAATGCGGCTGGGCATAATGCTCTTCTTGATCCCCTTCTTCTTTGTCCTGGCACCGGAGTTCATTCTCGAAGGATCTTCGCTGCGGAGTCTCCTGGTAATAAGCACAGCCATCCTGGGAATAGTGCTGGCGTCGGGGGGCCTGGAAGGCTACATGTGGAGGTTAGGGAAACTAGTCCCCATAGTGCGCGTCATTTTCCTGACGGCGGGCGTCCTGCTGTTCCTTCCTTACACGTGGGGCGATTACTGGGGCATAGGCATAGCCCTGCTCATAGCCATTGGCTTCTGGATTGTCAGGCGCCGCTCCATCCCACCAGCTGCAGTAGGAGCATCAGCCCTCTGAAGGCACGGGAGCAAGAAGCCTCAAGGGGTGTATGGTTGTGCTGTGTGCCGCTCTTGCTAACAAG
>QMOF01000267.1 GCA_003650185.1 Chloroflexota bacterium
GACTTGGCCCACGGAAGATTATACACTATGAACACGATCGAGGCAAGGAAGCTCCTCATCCGAACCCGGCGAGAAACAGGCCGCATTCTGTCATGTAAAATCTAACCGAAGGTTGGTCAATTTGGGGCCAGGAGTGGTACAGTTTCCTCAAATGATAATCTAACCGGAGGAAACATGCCCACCACAGTGCACATGACCATTGACGAGAAACGCAAGTACCTGAAACTCCAGCAGCCGCGCTACAGGAAAGCATCGCGCCGGGAACGGAGTCATCTCTTGGATGACATGGTAGCCATCACCGGTCTCAACCGCAAGTACATCATCCACCTGCTCCAAGGGGATCTGGAGCGCAAGTCCCGCTCTCGAGAGCGGGGGCCCACCTATGGTCCCGAGGTGGATGCCGCCCTGCTGCTGGTGGCCGAGAGTCTGGACTACATCTGTGGGGAACGCTTGCAGCCTGTGCTCCTCTCCACAGCCCTGGACTTGGAGCGCCACGGAGAGCTCTGTCTCTCTCCCCAGGTGAAGAAAGCCCTGGCCGAGATCAGTTCCTCCACCATCGACCGCAGGCTCAGCCCCTACAGGGACCAGAGGCCACCTCGCCTGCCCAGGAAGTCTCCCACCCGGCCATCCCACATCCTCCGCGCCGTGCCCATGCAACGCATCCCCTGGGATCAGCCGGAACCGGGTCACCTGGAAATCGACCTGGTCCATCACGCCGGCCCACGCACCTCCGGTGACTACCTCTACACCTTGCAGATGATCGATGTGACCACCGGCTGGAGCGAACGCTACGCCATCCTCGGTCGCAGCGGCATGGTCGTCCAAGATGCCCTCCGTGTCCTCTGCCACCGTCTCCCCTTCCCCATCCTGGAGGTGCACACCGATAACGGCTCCGAGTTCCTCAATGCCCATATGCTCAGGTTTTGGTCCACCATCGACCCCCACATCCAACTCTCTCGCAACCGCCCTTGGCGCAAGAACGACTCCCGCTTCGTGGAGCAGAAGAACTTCACCCTCGTCCGCGCCTACCTGGGCTACAAACGCTTCGATACCGTCGCCCAAGCCTGGGCCATCAACTTCCTCTACGAGCGCGCAGGCCTCTACTACAACCTCTTCTTGCCCGTCATGCGCCTCAAAGAGAAGGTCTGGGTCCATCCCCAGGGTCAACCTCCGCATATCAAACGCCGCTACGATGAAGCTCGCACCCCCTTCCAGAGACTCTGTGACACGGGCGTGTTGAGCGAGGAGCAGATCGCGGCCATCTCCCAACTCCGGCGTGCCCTCAACCCACGCCGTCTCAGACAGGAAATCCTGGAACTCATCCAACTGATCCTGGCCTTGCCCAATGCTGCCCCAGGCGATGTCCAAGATGTCTTCTTGACTCTGTCTAGATTCCGACCCTATATACAGAAAGGAGAGTGGCTGCCTCGGTTAGATTATCATTTGACAGAACCATGATCACTCACTACCCAGAAGATCACCCTTTCGGTTAGAGTATCATTTGACTGAAGTCATGCACTTTTTGACCGAATAGGCGAAAACATGGTTCCTGGCTAGGATTAGGTTACAACGACCAATCCAGTGAGGCCAGGGAACCATGTTGCAAGCGATTGTACAAAGCAACGAGCCGTTGGGCAAATTTCTGATCGCGTTTCGCGGTGCGTTTCGGAACCATCCGCAATATCGGCACTTCCAAGCCTATGTGGTAGCGCTGCTGATCTACCTGGGCAGCCGTAATCTGGCTGGCTTGAGCCGAGCGCTCCCGGATGGCCGCAGTGCTTGCAGCCTGTATCGCTTCGTGGCGGAGATGGACTGGAACATAGAGCAGGTGGAGCAGGTTCGCTGGGAGATGCTGAACCGACACACGCGTCGGGCTCTGCAAGCCGCACGACACGGCAAGCCGGTGCCGATCTTCCTGATCATTGATGACTCGGTGGTGGAGAAGACGGGCAAGAAGATGGCCGGTGTGGATTACCATTACGCGCATAGCGTTGGGCGAACGGTGCTGGGGCATGCGTGGGTGACCAGCCATCTGGTCGTGCTGGGCCAAAGCTACCCGGTCAGTTGGAAGTTGTATCGGCGGCGGGTGAGCTGCGAGGCGGTGGGGGTTCCCTTTGCGTCCAAGCCGGAGTTGGCACAGACCATTATACAAGGCTTTGAGCCTTTGCCCGGCACGCAAGTCTACGTCTTGACCGATAGCCGGTATCCCTCGCAAGAGATATTGAACGTGTGCCAGGCGCAGAGCTTTCACCTCATCAGTGCGGTGAAGTCGAACCGCAAGTTCAAAGCGGATGGTGACGCTCTTCAGGTGACACAGTGGCAGCAGGGCTTGCCGGAAGAGGCGTTTGACTTGGTGACCGTCAACGCCACCGGCTACCAGGTCTGGTCGGCCACAGGTCGCCTGTCGAGCGGACACTCGGTCAGGCTGGTCATGAATCGCGTCGTTGGTCAGGAGCGGTGGCGCTATCTGGTCAGCACCGACTTGGCGCTCACCCCGCAGACGATCCTCAGCTATTACTTGGTGCGGTGGGAAGTCGAGAATTTCTACCGTGTGGCCAAACAGTCGCTGGGATGGGGGGATTACCAGATGCGCGATCTGTTCGCCATTGAGCGTCATGTGCAACTGATGATGGTGGCTCATGCCTATCTTGAGCTCCAACGCCAAGAGGCGCTTGCCTCGGCAGACGATCCCGAGACTCACGTCACCCTTGGTGACATCCAACGCCAGCTTCAGTCCCACTCCCGTCGCACGGAGATCGCGCAGGTCTTTGATCTTGCTCACCGTGGCTTCGCACTCGAAACAATCTACCAACGCTTAGCTGCCTGAAAAACGCATGACTTCAGTTAATAGTTATGCGCCTCAAATCACGGCGAAAACTGGAGGAAATTGTGAGACTACTACCGCGATTGCTCTACCTCATCAATCGGCTCCGCTGGCAGATAACAAAACCAATTACTGTAGGCGTGCGACTGATTCTGGAGAAGGACCAGACAGTGCTTCTGGTGAAGCA
>QMOF01000268.1 GCA_003650185.1 Chloroflexota bacterium
CTCTCTCGGCTGCTCTACGTCCCTGGTGGCTGCCAGCTCAGGGAAGATGGCCGTCAGCAGTCCCAGGCGATCGAGGTAATAAAGGTGAGATGCAGCACGGGAAAGAGAAAGCAGGCGGCACAGTTCCTCCCGGACCGCTTCGCCGGGCACCTGGGTGATGAGGTGGGCCCGTGAACGAATGGCGGTCTCGGTCCGCTCCTCGATGGCGAAGCTGTGCTCAGTGGCAAGCCGCACGGCCCGCAGCAGACGTACCGGGCAGTCCTCGAAGGCGGTGTCGCTTGCCTGCCTGATCACGCCTCGCTGGAGGTCTTCGCGCCCATGCAATGGGTCGATCACACGAGGCACTGTGCCTTGCTCAAGCTCCCGCGTGTTGATGGCCATAGCATTTATGGTGAGGTCCCGCTGGGAGAGGTGCTTCTCGATGCTGTCGTCGATGGTGGAGAAATCCAGGTGCCATCGCCTGCCTTCGGCCGGGTCGCCTTCTGTCAGTACCACCCGGGCTATTTGCCTGCTCTCGTCGAGGGGCACGTACTGGCCGTTCAAGGCCTGAGCCGCTCTGCGGGCCACCTCCAGAGCCGGACCGCACACCGCAATGTCGATGTCCCTGGTGGAGCGACCCAACAAAGCATCGCGAACGTATCCGCCGAAGATGTAGGAGTCTAGTCCTTCCCTGTCAAGGAAGGCACACACTCTATCCAGTATGGAGGCCTCTTCCTGGGTCAAAGGCAGTCTCATCACAGACCTTGCTCTTCTTCTGCTTCAACACGCTCCAGCTTGTCCTGGCTCTCCACGTGGTCGACGTACAGCAGTCCGTTAAGGTGGTCTATCTCATGCTCCAGGCACTGGGCCAGCAGCCCTGTTGCCTTCAGCCGAATCTCCTTCCAGTGGCGGTCCCGCGCTTTTACTGTGACCGAGTTTGAGCGTTTGATCCACCCCCTGTACCCAGGCACGCTGAGGCAGGCTTCACTTACCTCACGTTCCCCGGACCTCTTGACGATCTCAGGGTTGATCAGCGCCACTGGTCCCTGGTCCGGTATGTCAACAACCACCACTCGCACAGAAGCGCCGACCTGTGGCGCGGCCAGGCCCACTCCATGGACCACCGGCATGGTCTCGATCATGTCGTCTATCAGCTTCTCTATCTTTGGGTCAATTGCCCTGACCCGCTTCGCCTTCTGACGGAGCACTGGGTCTGGCGCGACCCGGAGGGGTAAGACAGCCACCTGAAGCCCCCTTCGAGGAAATAGCAGGGCGTAGCCGAACGCGGGAACCAATCGACGGGAAGCACTTCAGCAATACAACTCACTCGCACTGCTCCGTAGCGGGCCGCCTCCTGCCAGCACTTTCGTTCCCGATTCCGCCATGTCTAACTCAGACAGCATTATAGACTGGCAACGACAGCCGTGCAAATGCTCGCGCTTGCTCTCTGCAGCTACAGAACGCTGGCTGGGTCGACGTCCACTCTCCAGCCTTGGGGAAGGGGCACCCGGGCCAGCAGGGAGACCGGATCAGGACCACGGACTATGATCTGCCAGCGGAAGTGCCCGCGCACCTTCCGAAAGAACATGGGACTGGGGCCGATCAGGTCTATGTCAAGGCCCTCAGCCTCTACCTGTTTCTTCAGACGGTGATGGAGGCTGGCCGATTCGCGCCGGCACACCGCCTCATTGGTGTGACTGAAGACAAGGGATGCCAGACGGCTGAACGGCGGATACCGGTGTTGCCGCCGATAGGCAACCTCCTGACGGTAGAAAGAAAGGTAATCATGCTTTGCAGCGTGGGCAATGGCATAATGCTCTGGAACGTAGGTCTGCACAATGACCCGGCCGACTGCGCTTCCCCGCCCCGCTCTCCCCGCCACCTGGCTGAGAAGCTGGAAGGTACGCTCACAAGCCCGGAAATCGGGCAGGTGAAGCGCAGTGTCCGCCAGGACTATCCCCACCAGGGTGACTTCAGGGAAGTCCAGCCCCTTGGCCAGCATCTGTGTCCCGATGAGAATGTCCGCCTCTCCCGCAAGAAACCGCTTCAGGATGTGCTCGTGACTGTTCTTCCCTCTGGTCACATCCCTGTCCCACCGCATTGTCCTTGCCCCGGGGAAGTTGCGCATCACCTCATCCTGGACCCTCTGCGTGCCGGTGCCGAGGTACCGGATCCGTCTCCCCCAGCATGCCGGGCAGTATGCCGGGGCTGGCTTTCTGCGATTGCACTGGTGGCAGACCAGCAGCCCATCAGGGCCGTGATAGGTCAGGGGCAGGTCACACCCGGAGCACCTCAGGACGAAACCGCAATCCCGGCATTGAACGAAAGTGGCCGAGCCTCTCCGGTTGAGAAAGAGGATTGTCTGCTGACCGGCCGCCAGGGTCGCGGCAATAGCATCGCTGAGTGAGCGACTGAACATGCTCCGGTTGCCAGACTTGAGTTCCCGCCGCATGTCAACCACCTCGACTTCGGGAAGGGGTGAGTCTCCCCTCACGGTGATGCGCTGGGGAAGCTGGAGGAGGTGGTATCGGCCGCTTTCGGCCAGATGGAAGGTGCCCACATCAGGGGTAGCGCTGCCCATGACCACCACCGCCCCGGTCAGCTCGGCCAGCTTCAGGGCCACCTCGCGGGCGTGGTACCGGGGTGAGTGCTCCACCTGCTTGTACGCCCACTCGTGCTCTTCATCGAGGACGATGAGGCCGAGGTCGGGCTGCGGAGCGAAAACGGCGCTACGGGGGCCGATAACCACGTCGTAGGCGCCTTCTCTTATTTGGTGCCATACATCGAACTGCTCCCCGAGGGACAGGTCGCTGTGAAGGACGGCCACCCGCTGGGGGAAACGGGCGGCGAAACGCTCAATGGTCTGGGGCGTGAGGGCAATCTCTGGCACCAGCACAATGCCACGCTTGCCCAACGCCACGGCCTCAGCCAGAGCGCGCAGATAGACTTCCGTCTTCCCGCTGCCGGTAACGCCGTGGAGAAGGAAGGCCGCAGGCCGATTTCCCCCGGGCTGCCTCAGCTGCGCCTTGA
>QMOF01000269.1 GCA_003650185.1 Chloroflexota bacterium
CCCCTGTGTAGTCCGCGATGATCTGGGCCTCAGGGTAGCGCCGGCGCAATTCCGCCAGCAGGTCCAGGCTTTCTACATAGCACGCGTTAGGGTCATCGAAGTCCCTGATCCTGACCACGGGGAAACCCGCGTCAGACACACCAGTCTGAACCAGGATGTTGGGTTTGGTGCCTTTCTCACACACCAGCCCCTCACCCACTACCTGAGTGTAGCTGCCCTTCGTCCGCCCGGCATCATCTGAGCAGAGGAAGGCCAGCATGTCCGGCCTGTTCTGCCTGATAGAGTTCACCAGGGGCTCGGAGCTTCCGCCGACCGTGAGCACAAGGATCTTCATGACTCTCCTGAAGCCGGTCGCCATCACAGAGGCTCGGCGGCGGTTTCCTTCTCCCAGAATATCTGGAGGAAGATGCCTATGAACAGGGCTGCTATGGCAAAGGAGGCCCAGGTAACCCAGAAGCCCGGTGACATGGCGAAAGGGGTAGCGTCGATGGGGTTCTCCAGTGGGCCGGGTCCCACGCCGAGAGCGGGCATGACTAGCAGCACCACGATGGTACTGATGGCCAGGCTTTCCACCAGTCCAATGAGCAGCACCAGTCCCGGCCGTGAGAGCAACTCTCGCCACTGCCTCCAGGTGTGTCGGTACTCTGTATGCTTGCTATGCTCACTAAGCAGGTAGAGCGCGGAAGCAAGGAGCATCGTGGGGAGAAGGATATAGAGGGCTGGGGTGGTGTGCGCCAGCCTGGTCGGCAGTTCCCAGACCTCCTGGGACGACAGCAGGAGGACCATACCGAGGAGTATAGACCCAAACAGGCGGGGCAACAGCAGGTTCACGAGGCCAAACAACGGCACCTGGCTTCTGTGGGCCCACCAGAGTTGCCGTGCGCGGCACCAGGAGTATCGGCGAAGCAAGTATGAGATGTGGAGGCGCAAGTAGTGAGCCAGCCCGCCGGGGTCGACCTGCTCCGTGAATGAGGGGTCGCTCAGAATAGCAAGTATGTCTTGTTCTCTGTCGACCCCGTGCTGCAAGAGCACGGCGAAGAAATAGTCGCACTTCGAGCTGCGGCAGCAAGAAAGCCAGTAGTTCTGCCACTTTGCCTGCTTGTCCCGGCTGTCCCAGTGTATTGCCAGCGCCTTCTGCCGGGCAAGAAAAGCACACTCGGAGGAGGGAGGGGCGCTCTCCGGAGCATCGTCTGAGAGGAGTTTCTGCTTCCAGTCCCGGTCTCTGAGGCTGTCACCCAGGACGGTCCAGACGGCGCCTTCAAAGTCTTCACTGGTGTGTATTCCTTTTATGATCTCCATGCTGTCACCGAACTCCACCTGAACCCCCACAGCACCTTGCGGGAATGTGCTTGCGGGCTGTTTCAGAAGGCGGGTAGCATACTGCCGAAGACCAAGCGCACATGAGCCAGCGCAAGCTACAACTCGCCGGGCGCGAAACCCTGGTGGATCAGCGTCGCGGAGTCAGCATCGAAGTAGTCGGTCTTGATGGAGCCAAAGCCTCCGCTCAACCGGTTGCCCAGGTCGAAACCCAGCACCAGAATGCCGCTGCCTGCAGCTTCCTCATTGAGATAGAAGAGGCGCGCTTTCCGGAAGCCGCTCTGATATCCGTACATGGCGCACATGATGACGAGGGCCTTGTACCCGCCGGTAAGGTTGAGATAGTGCACTTCGTCCGCTCCCGCCATTCGCTCCAGCAAGAAGCTCCAGAGCTGTTCGATTGCCTGTGGAAACACGTTGACCTTGGCCGGATCAAGTCCGGGGACAGTCCACGCGGGCTCCTCGATGGTTACGTCGTCGAGTAAGCGTTTGTCCCTGAGCACCCTCAGTATGATGTCTGCGCAGTAGGCTGCATCGGCGTTGTCGGCATGAATCAGCACAACTCTATCATTACGGTTGAGATCGCCGAGGCTGTCGTGTTTCCGGCAGTAGTCTCGGATAGCGTACAGGGAGGCCAGTTCGGCCGGGAGTCGTCTCCAGTGACGGTTCTCCCACACTTTGGGATCGAACAGGCCGGCCAAGTCGACCCTTTCTGTTCTTTTGTCCTCGACGAACCTCCGGTATCGGCGCTCATACTCCCATTTGTCCGGCTCGCCTGGTTGCGGTCGTAATGACGCTTCAGAGACTCCGGGCATGTGGCTGATCCCTTGCCAGCAATTTGAAGTCAGCAGACTCGTACCGCAAGTCGTGTAGATGACTCTTGACATCGTTGCACTCTATTTGGTCCCGGTCCGCACAAAATACCCGTAGCTGGAACCCGTCTTGGCGCCAACACCGAACTTCTCCAGGGCCAGGATCAGATAGTCCTTGGCCTCCCGCACTATGTCTTCCTCCTTGCATGTCCTTGATGGATGCAGGCAGAAGCGGAACCGGATCCCAGCAGGCACGGCCAGGAACACTATGGGGTTCGGGCTATCGTTGTCGGCCGGCGGGCCAACTTTGCGGTAGTACCTGCCATAATGAGGGGTCATGACATCGAGTTCCAGGAAGCCACCGCGTTCGGGCCACTCCTCTGGCCAGGCGTCCATGAAGACCACCTCCCCCTCCCGGCCCTCCTTCTCTGGCTCATTCCCGAACATCCTGAGCAATTTGTCAGCGCCTACCCCACTCTCCACGCAGTAGCTTCGCGCCAGCCCCTTGAGCGAGCTGCCATGGATCATGGGGAACCCGTAGAGTGGATGGAGCAGGATTGAGTTCTCAAACACCGAACCCGTCCCGGCAAAGCCGACGAGCAGTCTGGTGCTGGTTTTCCTTACGAAGCTGTACCGCTGGTCAAAGAAATAGCGCTCCTTCAGTACCTCGTAGTCCTGGGGTCTAGTGTGCGTGAGCCCGGCCACATCTTTCAGGTGCTGCCTCCTGAGGGAATTCGTTTCCCTTGAGCCGCTGCCTGACATGTCAATGCCGGTGAGATTTCGGGTTGAGTCACGGACCTTGGACCACCTGGCGTACTTCTGGAACAACAGCGAGACATTGACGCCCTGCCGTTGGTTGTTCGCAAGCCAATTCCCCAG
>QMOF01000270.1 GCA_003650185.1 Chloroflexota bacterium
GCATAGCTGGTGCCACTCTTCACGCCATAGGCCGCGTCACCCTTGGCACTGGCGGTCTCAATGTTGTTCCCGAACAGCACAATGTCCGGTTTGATCAACCCCTCCGCTGTCGGCCCCCTGGAACTGAACTCGTTGATGGTAAATGGGTCTGGGGCACAGGAGCCTACCGCCATGACCAACCGATCACAAGCCGGAGTGTTGATGGTGCTGCTATCAGGGCCATCGTTGCCTGCCGCAGCAGCGACAAACACACCCTGGCGAAACGCCTCCTGACAGGCGATGCGGAGAGGGTCTGATGGGTCACCAGTGTCAGGCGCTCCAAGGCTCAGGTTGATGGCGCAAATAGGGTCACCCGATGCACACCGCCTCAGGACATCATCTATAGCCAAGCACACCGACTCCTCGTCTCCCACGCCATCGTCGCCAATCACCTTGCAGCTCAAGACATGGGCTCCTGGTGCCACAGCAGTCACAACGGATGCTACTCCAGTGCCGTGATCCACCGCATCGTCAGTAGTGGCACTTGCCGAGAAGTTTGCCTCGTCGATCACATGAGCCACCAACCGCTCGTGGCCGGACCGGATACCACTGTCCAGCACCGCTACTACGTAGCCCTCCCCCGTGATAGGGTGGGGCAGAGACGAACGCAGTCGATCCCAAGCCATCAGCCTGAGCAGGTCGTCGAGTGTATAATGTACATCCCCGAGGCCAGTCACCTGGCGCGGTGGCCGAACCAGCATGGGGCGGATCGTTTCAACGCGTGTCACCTTCAGGCCGAGTGACCGCAGCCGCTCCGCCTGGTGCGGGGTAAGATCCGCAAACACCAGCTTCACGTAGGGGGCGACCACGATGCGATTGCCCCCTGCCTGCTGAACGATGGCCAGGAGCCTGTCTACATCAGGCTCACCGCTATAGATGCTGTACCTGTAACTCATCCGTTTTCGTTACCCCACAGCTTTTGGTACCAGGATCGTAGCTCCTGGCCCGCTACCTTCCGGTACCGGGCAGTAGTGTTGAAGCTCCGGTGCCCGAGCATCTCCTGGAGAAGGCGCAACGCGTCCCCACTATCGTCCTGTCTCACCGCGTGCGTGGCGAAGGCATCCCGCAACCGGTGGGGGCTGACACCCCGCTTCCTGCCAGTCTCGGGGTTCACCAGGGGACCCAGCCCAGCCCGCCTGGCGCAATCCTGCACTATGTGCCAGGCAGTGTTGCGAGCCACACCGAAGAGAGGGTGCCGGCCATTCGAGCTCACCGGGCCACCGCGATCTACGTATTCCCGCAGAAGGGACAGGGTATCCGGGTCCAGCGGAAGTACTCTCCGGTGGCGGTGATCCCGCTCTTGGGTCACCGGCTGCTGCACCCTGGTACCACAGCGGGGGCAGAAGCTGTGGGTCTTGCCCAACCGCGCACCACACTCGGGGCAGGCCAGGTCCAGGCGCACTTTGAGGTGCTCGATGACCACCACGCCCTGATCGAAGTCGATGTCCTCCACGGCCACGCCCAGTGCCTCGGAGACCCGGCATCCCAACCGTCCCATAAGCCGTATCAGGACCTTGTCCCTGAGGCAGGTCGCCGCCTCCTCCAGCCTCTGGACCTCGTC
Source organism: Chloroflexota bacterium (assembly GCA_003650185.1). Classification (GTDB taxonomy): domain Bacteria; phylum Chloroflexota; class Dehalococcoidia; order UBA2247; family RBG-13-53-26; genus B9-G15. The sequence goes on from QMOF01000270.1 coordinate 1,601, forward strand.
CATCTCCAGATAAGTCTTCATCTCACCCCACAAGGCGAATTAACATCCAGAGCATTCCCAGCGCTACCAGCGCTGGCAGCACCTCCATGAACTGCCTGACCAAATCAAGCGTCTCGCCGGGTATGTCCCAAAACCATGTCTTCTGCAACTCTACCGGTTCACCCATCTCCTGCGCTAGAGCCTGGCGGAGCTCAGCGCACGGCTCCTGTTTCTGATAGTAGAACACCTCGGCGGCCCATTGGGCCTCCCCCATCTGCCACACATCGATGCTCAGCACCTCGACGTACGGCTCCATAGCTCGAAGGATGCGATCCACCTGGTCGGCATTACACTGCTCTGGCCCGTCAATTTGGAGCAGCATGTGGCTGTAAGGGCCAGTGTAGGCAGTCGGTACCCGCGCCGAGTACACCACCTGCGGTGCCAGGAGCACCATCACGCAATCTCCTCCTCTTCTGGTTCTGGGCGGAGCACCTTGGTCAGTACCACCATCATGCCCAACATCAGTGTCATCACCAGGATATCGCCCCATCCCCCACCATCGGGGGGTGGAATAGGAGTAGCATCCTCACTTACGTAGGCCAGGTCACCCGAGATGGTATCCTCAATCTCACCACCCCACGTGCGGTTGGATCTGCCCCAGACCTCGTATCTCCACGTGCCCATCTCACTTCCCAGGCCGACTGCTGGGTAGACGAAGGACTGTGTCGGGAAGCCTCCAGCCATGCCGAAGTAGTAGCGCCGCTCATCCTGCTGTCCGAGGTAGTACCTCTTACCTGATGGGCTGATGAGCGTCAGCCTCACAGAATAGTCGGTGTACACAAAAGTGACGTACCACCCTGGCTCACCAGTATCGCGAATGTCCACGCGTGGTATGACCGTGTTGCTCGGGTGACACGGCACAGGTGCCGCTTCAAAGCTTCTTCCCCCATCAAACGACAGCAGTACCTCTAAGGCTACGTCTCCCATGATTATTCCCTCATCCCCTCTGCAAGCGAGCCTGTCGCCATCATCAACATCGTCATCATCATTGCTGTCATCATCAACTCAGTCTCATCGGGCTTAGGCGGAGGTACTGGCTCGGGTTCAGGCTCAGGCGGTGGCTCCGGGGGGTAGTCCGTCACCCGTGCTACCGGCCTGTAGTATTTGTCAGCCAGGTCTATCATATCGGCCCCAACGTTTCCCCCGACATCTTGATGTAGAGACCCCACAGCCCCAGATCAGGGACACCCTGGGTAAAGTTGTAAGTTATGCAGCTTAGATAACCTCCCTGAAACACCGGTACATCAAAACTGTCCGAGGTAGTCCACTGGAGCACCCAATCTCCCGAGTCGGGGGCCTTGCGGTGGACATCAATACTGAAGGTCGTCCTCACCAGGAAGC
>QMOF01000271.1 GCA_003650185.1 Chloroflexota bacterium
CTTTGGGGTTGATGGCGTAGACGTTGCCCCTGAAGCCCGAGGCCAGTATGCTGTCAAGGAATAGCTGTCCTGCCTTGCCGGGAGCGGCCCCGGCAACGGCCACTGATGTCGGGTTGAACAGGGCTTCAAGCGTCGCTTCTTCTGCCATGGTCTGCCTCACCCCCCCTTTGCCTGGGCGGCAGTTGCCTGCCGTCTTTCGTAATAGCGCAAGAAGCGGTCGATGGCATTGGCTGCGCTGGCCATGGAGTAGTATACCGGCACGCCCGCTTCGGAGCATCGGCGCTGAAGCTTGTCGAGGGTCTTCTGCCAGTGCCACTCTGTGACAAGGTAGTGCATGACCAGGACCAGGGGTCTGTTTATCTCGCGATGGGTCCTTATCACCGCGTCACGGACCGACTCCATCATGGCCTCGAAGGCCGCCGGCGGCAGCCATGCCCCGTGTCCGGTGGGCATGTGGACTACCGACAGGTCGACGAAGCCGTCGGCTGAGACCAGGCTTCTGACCAGGCCGTAGAACGTCTCTGTGTAGGCAAACATGGAGAAGTCCATGGGGTTGTGCAGTATCAGTCCGGCGTCGTTGCTCACCAGAGCGCTGGCCTCTTCCTTTAGCTGGTCAGGCACGCGGGGGAGCTCAAAGCCGGCTTGGGCCCAGTCGTCTGTGGCCAGGACGCTGGCGCCCCCGGCGGACCCATATATGCCCACCTTCCGTCCCCGGGGAAGCCGCAGCAGCGAGAAGGTGACCAACAGGTCGACCAGGTCTTCGAGGCTGTGGGCCCGGATGGCTCCGGCTTGCTCCAGGAGGTCGTCCCATAGTCTGTCGGACCCGGCCAGGGCGCCGGTGTGCGAAGCAGCCGCCTGCGCCCCGGCGCGCGTATGACCGCCCTTGACCACCAGGACCGGCTTCTTCCGGGAAAGATCGCTCAGTGCGCGGAAAAAGCGCCGCCCATCCTTGACGCCCTCGATGTACACGGCGACTATGTCGGTCTCCGTGTCACGGGCGAAGTATTCCAGAAGCTCGCCTTCGTTGATGTCGCAGGCGTTGCCGTACGAGACCGCCTTGCTGAACCGGACGCCCCTGTAGCCAGATGCCTGCACTGTATACACGGAGCTGCCGCCGCTCTGGCAGACCAGGCCGACCCGCCCGCTTTCCGTGGGGAGGTGATAAGAGAACGACAGACCGGCCTTGGGACAATAGATGCCCATGCAGTTTGGCCCTATGAGCCGCACACCACAGGAGCGGGCCAGGCGCGCGATCTCGGCCTCCAGTTCCTTGCCCTGCTCGGTGCCGCTTTCCGAGAAGCCGGCCGTGAACAAGGTCATCACTTTCACACCCTTGGCCGCGCAGTCCCTGATCAACTGGGGCACCTGTGGGGCTGGCACACAGCAGATGACGTAGTCCACGGTGCCGGGTATGTCTTTGAGGCTGGCATAAGCCTTCAGGCCGGAGACATCGCTGCAACTGCGGCTGATGGGATAGATCTGCCCTTTGAACCGGGCATTCAGCAGACTGTCCAGGAGCAGGTAGCCAGGCTTGCCCGGGGAGGCCCCGGCCACGGCCAGCGACGCCGGGTTAAACAACTGGTCCAGCGGAGTTGGCACACGCTTCGACCTGCTACTCGGCCTCATACCCCGGCACCGAGGTGGGCGGTGACACCCGTATCACAGCGTTGTACTCAGGAGGGCAGACCTCCTCGCAGCTCCCGCACTTGGTGCACTTGGTCTGGTCGATCACCTTGATCCTTTTCTCGTCGCTGTGGATCGCCTCGGCAGGGCAGGCCAGCACGCAGTGCTCACAGGCTCTATCGCACTTCTCTGGGATGATGTAGTAGGCGATGAGGTCTTTGCACACCAGGGCCGGGCAGCGGTGCTCCAGTATGTGTGCTTCGTACTCGTCGCGGAAGTATCGCAGGGTGGTGAGGATGGGATTTGGTGCGGTCCTTCCCAGCCCGCAGAGCGAGCCCGACTTGATATCCTCGGCCAGCTCCATGAGCAGGTCCAGGTCTTCCATCCTGCCTTTGCCGCTCGTAATGTCGGTCAGTATATCGAGTAACTGCTTTGTTCCCAGGCGGCACATGGTGCACTTGCCACAGGACTCTTTCTGAATGAAATCGAGGAAGTAGCGGGCGGCATCGACCATGCAGTTGTTCTCGTCCAGCACTATCATCCCGCCCGACCCCATCATAGAGCCAGCCTCGCGGAGCGAGTCAAAGTCGACCGGAGTGTCGCTCAGACTTTCGGGCAGGCAGCCGCCTGAAGGCCCTCCGATCTGCACTGCCTTGAACTGCTTGTCGCCGGGGACGCCGCCACCGATGTCCTCGACGAGCTCGCGCAGGGTGGTACCCATGGGTGCCTCGACCAGCCCGGTGTGGGCCACCTTCCCGGCCAGGGCGAAGACTGCCGTTCCCTTGCTGCTGTCGGTGCCGATTCCGGCGTACCAGTCTGCGCCCCGCTCAATAATCAAGGGTACGGCGGCGAAGGTCTTCACGTTATTGAGCAGGGTGGGCTTCTGCCAGAGGCCGGATTCGGTGGGGTAGGGGGGCGTCACCCGGGGCATGCCCCGTCGGCCCTCTATAGAGTTTATGAGAGCGGTGGTTTCCCCGCAAACAAAGGCCCCTGCTCCCAGGGCGACCTCGATGCTGAAGCTAAATCCGCTGCCCAGGATATTGGCTCCCAGCAGTCCGCGGGCCTGGGCCTGCTCCAGGGCGAGGCGAAAACGGCTGACTGCCAGGGGGTACTCGGAGCGGACGTAGATGTATCCCTGGGAGGCGCTCATAGCATACCCGGCGATGATCATCCCCTCTATCGCGGCGTGCGGGTCACTCTCCAGCAAGTCCCGGTCCATGAATGCGCCGGGGTCGCCCTCGTCAGCGTTACATACAACGTATTTTGGCTGCTCCTCAGCTTCTCGACAAAGCCGCCACTTCTTGCC
>QMOF01000272.1 GCA_003650185.1 Chloroflexota bacterium
AACTACGTCAATGAACACAACCCTCCCGCCGGGGGAGAGTTGAAGGTCGTTGCCTATGACACGCGGTACGACCCCTCCAGGGATATACCAGCCTACGAGTGGCTGAAGGAGCGGGGGGCTGCCTTTATCTACAGTGGCATACCTACCTTCGGAGACACCGTCAGAACCCGTGCCGACAGAGAGCACTATTGTGTGGTGAGCTCCGCACCCACGGAGTATCAGTTGATACCGCCCGGATATGTCTTCGGTCTCACGCCACCGGTCTCCTGGGTGATGAAGGGGTTTCTTGCCTGGATCAGCGAGGAGCACTGGGACTACGAGACGCAGGGCAGAAAGCCAAAGATTGGGGCTGTGGGCTGGGATGAGCCCTACCAGATCGACGTCACCAATGCGATAGAGGGGTATGTTGCGGCGCACCCAGATGAGTTCGAGTTCGTCGACGGTCTGATAACGCCGATGGGCAACATGAGCTGGTACGGCGAGGTGGAAACGCTGAAGGGATGCGACTACATATACATTCCTTCCACCGGCCTCGGCACCGCCACCTTCGCCAAACAGTATCGCGACGCCGGATACACCGCTACCTTCCTAGGGCTGGACGCCATGTCGGCGTTCCTCGAGTTGCTGGTGGAGAAGGCTGGTTGGGACTACCTGGATGGCTCATTAACCGCTCATACCACGCTGTACTGGAACGACGACTTTCCGATAGTGGATAAGGCCAAGGAGTTTCTCAGCCTGTACCACAGTGGCCAGGAGGAGGAGATTATGAGTGGTGGGGTTGGCTACATATCCATATTCTTCTGTGCGCAATTCGTGATGGATCTCGTTCGCCGGGCGATAGAGGACGTGGGTGTGGACAACTTCGACAGCCAAGCGTTCTACGATACCGCTGTTGACTTCACCTGGAACCAGGAGGGGCTCCCTGAGAGAGGCTACGGGTTCAGCGATACCGTGCGCTGGGCGCGCAAGGATCTCACCGTCTACGAATGGCAGGCTGAGGCTCAGGACATGGTACGGATCAGTGGTTGGATACCCGCAGACGTGCCCTAGGCCCGCTTGGACGAAACTGGGGAACACCCGGTGACATGAGCGGACGTAAGTACACGATGTAGGAGAGACTCACGCAAGGAGGCGCGCACGCATGCAGAATAAGAAGCGTTACCACATCGGCATAGACACGGGGGGTACCTTCACCGATGTCATCGTTATTGACAGCGATGGCAACACCACCGTAGGCAAGGCAGAGACTACTCCAGGCAGATTTGAGATTGGCGTTCTTGAGGCGCTAACCGACGCCGCGGGCAAGCTTGGACTCACCCGGAAGGAGTTGCTGACCGACGCTGCCAGCCTTGTCCAGGGCACGACCGTGGGCACCAACATCCTTATCAATCGCGACGGCGTCAAGACAGGCATGATCACCACGAAGGGGTTCGAGGACACCACGCATATTATGCGGGCTATAGGCCGAATAGACGGGCTAGGCCCTGAAGAGGCGAGGCACGCAGCCGTGGTGAAGAAGCCGATTCCTATAGTGCCCAAAGCACTGATAAGGGGTGTGACAGAGCGGTTCGACTCACTCGGGAACGAGGTGGTAGCCCTGAATCGAGATGAGGTAGAGGAGGCTACAAGAGCCCTTGTGGCTGAAGGTGTCGAGGCGATAGCAATCTGCTTTCTCTGGTCTCATGTCTATCCACAGCACGAGCTCGAGGCATACGAGATCGTAAAGGGGATTGCGCCCAATGTCTACGTTGACATGTCCCATAAGGTGGCCCCTCTCATCAGGGAGTATGGGCGTTTTAACACGGCGGCCATTGACTGCTATATCGGGCCCATCATGGTCAGATGGTACCAGCACCTGGACAACGTTCTCCGTTCTGAGGGGTTCAGCAAGGAGCTACTGACGGCCCAGGTGTGGGGTGGAGTGATGCCCTACACGGACATGTTGCCCATCGGTACCATCAACTCCGGTCCCGTAGGAGGGGTGATCGGCAGCAGAAGGATCGCAACCGATCTCTTGGACCTCGCCAACGTGGTCACTACTGATGTCGGTGGCACCAGCTTCGACGTCAGTATCATCGCGGAAGGACGCCACATCTATGCCCGGGAAAAGCCCATCATGCGCTACCGGGTGAACATACCGATGATCGATGTCACCAGCATAGGTGCGGGAGGAGGCACCGTTGCCTGGGTAGACGCAGGCGGTGGTTTGAAGGTGGGACCGTTCAGCGCCGGAGCAGACCCCGGCCCGGCGTGCTACATGAAAGGAGGCACCGAGCCTACCGTCACAGATGCTGCCGTGATGCTCGGTATATTCGACCCTGACTTCTACCTAGGTGGCAGGAAGAAGCTCAGCAAAGAGGCTGCGGTCAATGCCGTCAAGGCTTTGGCCGACAAGCTGAATATGGATCCGATAGAGACAGCAGCGGCCATATTCGACATTCAGAACGAGCACATGATCGACCTGCTGCGGCTGATGGTGACCAGGACCGGACATGATCCCAGAGACTTCGCCGTCTTCTGCTTCGGCGGTGGGGGGCCAACGCACGGTCCTATCTACGGAAAGCGGTTGGGGTTCAAGGCGATATATATGTTCCCAACCTCATCCGTTTGGTCTGCTTTTGGCCTGGCCTCTGCGGATGTTTCCAGAATATTTGACCGATCCACCTTCTTTCGTATGCCGGTCGATCCCCAGGAGTTCAACAACGTTTGTGACGAGCTTGAGAAACAGGCAATGACTGAGATGACGAGGATTGGCTTCAAACCGGAGGATATCGTGCTATCACGGGAGATAAGCATGAAGTTCGGCCGCCAGGTAAATGTGGAAAGAATCCCCATTCCTAGGAAGTGCTACACCAGCCAGGATCTGGAGGACATTTGCAATTCCTTTGTCGAATTCTACCGGAGCGTCTACGGAGAGGGGGCAGC
>QMOF01000273.1 GCA_003650185.1 Chloroflexota bacterium
GGCCGTAATGGACAGCAAGCTGTCAATCAGAGTAGTGACAGACCCGGAGGAGTTCGTGGCGCTTCGTGAGTGCTGGAACGAGCTGCTCCAGCGATGCGAGGACGACAATGTTTACCTCACCTGGGAATGGCTATTTGCTCATTGGAGCCACTACGGACAGGGTAGCAGGCTAAGTATCCTGCTGGTGGAAGACCAGGGTAGGGTTATTGGTATCGCACCTTTGATGTGCTCGACTTATGGAAGATGGCCACTCAGGTTCAAGGTTCTCGAAAACATAAGCGTCGCGGACACTGACTACAGCGGGGTGATTCTGGCCGAGAGGAAGGAAGAGGCTGTCAGCGCTCTGCTGGAGTACATCGATGAGGCTACCAGGCGTGACGGTGCCACTGTAAGGTTGACCCAGCTTCCCCAGGATAGCCGGTTCCTGGAGCTGTTGGAGAAGGAGTACCCTCGCTTTTCCTCTTCCCTGGTTCTGGACAAGAGGGTGATGGCCACCTGCCCCTACCTGCCGCTCCCGGCTACGTGGGACGAGTTCTTCTACTCTGTCCGGCGGAAGAGGCGGAACAATCTGCTAAGGGCGCGGAGGGCACTGGAGAAGGACTTCGGGGTCAGATTCGAAAGGGCTGCTGAGCATGATGACCTGGAGGAGAGGGTGTCAGAGCTGATCGACCTGCACCAGAAGCGGTGGCAGGGGGAGGGGCTCAGCGGGACGTTTGCCAGTCAACAGGCGAGGGAGTTCTATATTGACGTGGCCAAGGAATTGTGCCGCAGAGGCTGGCTTGACCTGTCGTTCATGAGGGTAAACGGGAGAGCAATATCGGCTGTCTATGGGCTCAAGTATGGTGGCAAGTTCTACTACATGCTGACAGCGTTCGACCCGGCGTACGCGGACTACAGCGCCGGAAACGTGCACATAATGCGCCTCATCCAGGACGCGATAAAGAGAGGCATCAGAGAGTTCGATTTCGTGGTAGGCGGGGGAGGCTACAAGTTCTACTGGACGCAACACGCGAGGCAGAATATTGGGTTGGTGGTAATGAGAAGGAGGTTTCCTGCCGGGGCACGTCTGCGACTGTTTCGGGCATTCATGCGGCTGCGAAGCGTTTTTCGACGCAGCCCTCGTGAGAACCTCCGATTGTACTTGCTGAAGAGGAAGCAGCGACGGCTGGGGAAAGCCGCAGATGGCGCTGCAAGGGTCAAATGTTGAGTCACCGGATTGTCAGGTGTTTCCTCAGGGGGGTGGCGTCTGCGTCAGCGCGTCTGGGGCTGCTCACTGCTTATTCCTGGGCAAGAGCGTTGGCCGGGCCGAGCGCTCTCATCTTGATGTACCACAGCGTGCGGCCCGACGATTGCCCCTGGCTCGAGGCTGGCATCAGCCCGGAAGCCTTCGAGACTCAAATGGCATACCTTTGCAAGATTGCCAGGGTCGTGCCACTGGAGGAGCTTCCGGATGAATTGGGGCACCACCGGCGATCCAGCCTCAGCTTGGTCAGCATCACCTTTGACGATGGTTACAGAGACAACTACCTCTACGCCTACCCCATACTGCGTAAGTACGAGATCCCTGCAACCGTCATGCTGACCACCGGGTACTGCGATGGCGAGGGGCTTTGGCCGTTCCACAAGGCACGGTTTGCCATATGGAATACGGCTGTGTCCGGTTTCGAGGTTGAGGGCCTGGGTACCCATCGCCTGGACTCACCAGACGACAGGTTGGCTGCCATGCGGGCGGTCGAGCTGGCCTTGGACAGGATCCCTCCCAAGGACAAGTGGAGGACGGTGGAAGCTCTCCTTGCCCAGTTGAAGGTTGACGCTGGCCCCGATACCATTGGCAGGCTGACGCTATCATGGGATGAGGCGTGTGAAATGAGCCAGAACGGAGTCTCCTTTGGTTCTCACTCCGTAACGCACAGCACGTTGACCATGTTGCCCCCCGAGGAGGCCCGAGAGGAGGTCGTCCAGTCCAGAAGGGCGATTGAGGACAGGATTGGTCGGGAGTGCAGCGCTTTCGCTTATCCCAACGGCGACTTTGACGGCAGCGTGGTCGAGGTTGTGCGGCAGGCCGGGTTCAGGTGTGCCCTGACCACGAGGCCCGGGAGGGTGAGTGGGAAGTCCGATCCCTTTGTGCTCAGCCGGGTCAGCGCGTCACCTGATTCTTCCATATTCAGGCTCAAGGCATCTCCTCTCTACTTGGATCTGGCACGGTTCACGGCCCTGGGACGGCGGGTTGCAGGGGGAGTGGCCGTGCGTGGAGGTGCCAGTGCCTGGCAGGCGCCCACGGAGGCTCCGGCACGGAGGCATTCGCACTCATGAAAAGAGTCCTGGTTATAGGCTATGTTTGGCCGTACCACTCTGGATCGGGTGCGCGGATACCCGGTCTGGTCAAACATCTTTCCGAGTTCGGCTGGGAGCCGATCGTGCTCACCAAGCCGCTGCCTGAAAAGCCGGACCTCGGTTGCCAGATAGTGGAGACAGGCTATCGCGATGTACTGGAGCCCTGGCTGAAGCGGTTCGGTTTCGGTCGGGGCGAAAGGGTGGCGGACCAGTTGGACAGGCGCTTCAGCCTGGCGGACGACAGATCTCTGAGGCGGGCCATTGTCTATTTCGTGGCAAGGCGGATCAGGGAGGTAATCGACTACCCGGACCCGGAGAGAGGCTGGAAGCCCTTCGCCGTTGAGGCGGCGAGCGCGTTGCTGCGAGAAGGAGACATACACGCTTTGGTCAGCAGTTCGCCACCCGTGACCAGCCACCTGGTGGCCAGGGAGTTGCGGATTACCTACGGCGTGCCGTGGCTCGCCGATTTCCCCCACCTCTGGTCGCAGAACAACAGTTACCCGTATAGCTTCCTGAGAAGGCTCTTCGAC
>QMOF01000274.1 GCA_003650185.1 Chloroflexota bacterium
CGGGGCGATAGGGTTCACGAAGGACCATGATCTGGAGCTATATTTTCGGAGGGCGAAGGCGGCGGAGCTATATTTTGGGGATGCTGATTTCCATCGGGAGGTAGTCGCCCAGCAACTGGGGCTGTGACAGCCCGCGGAGCACGCGGGGGGAAAGGAGACCAATGGACTTTCGGTACACCGAAGAGGAAGAGGCTTTTCGGAAAGAGGTTCAGGACTTTATAAATGAAGTGCTGCCGCCCGGTTGGCTGGGAGTTGATCCAGGGCCTGAAGAGGAATCAAGGGAAGACGTCTACGAGTTGGCCCTCAAGACATGGAAGAAGCTGGGAGAGAAGAACTGGATAGGCCTGACCTGGCCCAAGGCCTACGGTGGCCAGGAGGCTCCTCTCTGGAAGGAGATGATCCTGCTGGAGGAGTTGGCCTACCGCGGTGTACCTGGAATGGACCTTGCCATAGCCCAGGCCGATCTGATTCTGGCGTTCGGAACGGAAGAGCAGAAGCAGCGCTTCATACCTCCCATTACGCGGGGTGAGGTCAAGTGGGCCATAGGCATGAGCGAGCCGAACGCCGGCTCCGATACGTTCGCCGTGCAGCTAAGGGCTGTCGAGCAAGATGACTGCTTTGTACTCAACGGCCAGAAAATCTGGTCCAGTGGTGCGCACCATGCCAAGTACCAGGTGGTCTACGCACGCACGGATCCCGAGAACAAGCACATGGGCCTGAGTGTGTTCATAGTGGACCTGGAGAGCCCTGGGATCACTATGCGCCAGATAGAGCAGATAACCGGCATCCCTGCGTTCTGCGAGGTCTTCTTCGACAACGTCAAGGTTCCCAAGGAGAACCTCATTGGCGAGAAGAATGGCGGATGGCAGGTACTGCTGCACGCTTTCGGTGCTGAGAGGACATATGGACTATTTATAAACTACAACGCCAAGCGGTACCTGGAGCAACTAGTCCAATTCTGCAAGGAAACATACGTCAATGGCCAACCGCTCGGGAAGAACCCGCTCATTCGGAACAGGCTGGGACAAGCTGCTATTGAGATTGAGGTCGGATGCAACCTTGGCCACCAGTTGAACTGGCTGGCTGTTCAGGGACAGCCTACCGTGAAGGCCAGCTCGCAGATCAAGGTACACGGCGCGGCGGTGGCTCAGCGCCTGGCCAACCTGGGGATGCAGATCCTGGGGCTCTATGGACCGCTGAACGAGGACTCGAAGTGGGTCAAGCTTGGTGGGAGGTTCAGGCATGAGTACCTCAGCTCGGTTGCTTTCAGTATGGCGGGCGGTACCAGTGAGACTTCAAGGAACCATATTGCTGGCAGGGCTGGCCTGGGACTGCCGAGGAAGTAGCTGTAGTAGCTGTGCACCAAGGCTCTTGAGGTTTTGCCCGGTGTGAAGGTGGCCAGGAGTGTGCCGCAGTGGGGGCTGGTGTATTCTTACATGAAGCTAGCTCCAGCAGGCTAGCTTGATATTTGTCTTTTCCAGGTTAGCGAAAGGAGTCGGATGGACTTCCGCCTCACTGAGGAAGAGGAAGCGTTCAAGAGGGAAGTACAGGACTTCATCGACGAGTTGCTGCCGAAAGACTGGATGGGGGTGGACCCTGACGGACATAACGAGCAGGCGGATGAAGAGCTTCACCAGTTCGAGCTTGAGGTAAGGAGGAGGCTTGCTGCCAGAGGGTGGCTCGGCTTGCAGTGGCCGAAGAAGTACGGGGGACAGGAAGCCTCCATGATGAAGCAGTTCATTCTGGAGCAGGAGCTGATCTACCGCGGTGTGCCGTACTGGGCGTTGTCTGCTGCGCTGATGACAGGCGATATGATCCTGCAGTTCGGCACGGAGGAACAGAAGCAGAAGTTCCTCCCGCCCATCACGCGGGGGGAAGTGCAGTGGTTGGTGGGAATGAGCGAGCCCAATGCCGGCTCGGACCTGGCCAATCTTCAACTGCGGGCGGTTGAGCAAGATGACTGCTTTGTGCTTAACGGACAGAAAACATGGCAGACAGGTGCCCACTATGCCGACTGGGCTGCGCTGTATGCCAGGACTGACCCGAATGTCAAGAAGAACAAGGGTATTACCACGTTTCTGGTTGACCTGAAGAGCGATGGTATAAGTATGCGCCGCATAACGCAGATGACGGGACACCCGGCATTTTGCGAGGTGTTTTACGATAATGTCAGGGTTCCCAAGGAGAACGTGTTAGGGGTGGTGAATGGGGGGTGGAGCGTGGCGCTGTATGGAGTTGCGACCGAGAAGAGCTTCGGCCTGTGGTTGATCAATAGCGGCAGGCGGGACTTCGAGATGCTGGTGCAGTATTGCAGAGAGACCGAAGCTGGTGGACGTCCCCTGGGCAAGGACCCGCTCATTCGCAACAGGTTGGCCCAGATAGCCATTGAGCTTGAGGTGGGGCGCAATCTTGGCACCAAAGTGCAATGGATGGCGACTAAGGGGATGCCGATTGTGGCCCAAGCTTGCCAAGTGAAACCCCTGGGGGGGTGTATTCTCCAGCGCTTGGCTCATCTCGGGACGCAAATCCTCGGTCTCTATGGGCAACTGGATGAGGAATCGAAGTGGGCCAGGCTCAGAGGCAGGATGAAGTACCTCTATTTGGCGTCGGCCGCTATGACGATTGAGGGTGGCACCAACGAGGCTTCAAAGAACACTGTAGCCACCGTTGGCCTGGGCTTGCCGCGAGGCTGAACACCATCAGGGAGGAGACTAGAATGGACCTATCATACAGTGAAGAGCAGGAGATGCTATGGAAGTCGGCGAGGGACTTTTTGGCGAGCAGGGTACCGAAGTCGCTAGTGAGGGAGATGGAGGAAGATGAGAGGGGGTATGTACCGGAGATA
>QMOF01000275.1 GCA_003650185.1 Chloroflexota bacterium
CGAAGAATCTCATACGCCCAGTCCGTGAACGAGGCCCTGCACCAGTTGCTTGCGGGTGATGAGCGCGTGCTGTTGATCGGGCAGGGGGTCACCAGCCCGTGGTACGTAGGGACCACCACGGTGGGGCTCATCGACCAGTTCGGCCCGGAGAGGGTAATCGATACACCCATTTCCGAAAACGGTGTTACGGGGGCAGCGGTTGGCGCGGCGCTGGCCGGAATGCGCCCCATAGTGATGCATCCCAGGATGGACTTCATGCACTACGCCATGGACCCCATAGCCAACCATGCGGCCAACTGGCACTACATGTTTGGAGGGCAGCTCAGCGTGCCCATGACCTTCTGGGCCATTATCAACAGGGGTGGGGAGCAGGCGGCCCAGCATGCGCAGGCTTTGCACGCAGTGTTTATGCACATACCGGGGCTGAAGGTAGTTGCTCCCAGCACGCCCTTCGACGCCAAGGGCCTGCTGGCTGCCAGCGTCGAGGATGACAACCCGGTTGTCTTCGTAGATGACCGCTGGCTCTACGAGCGGGAAGGGGAGGTCCCCGAAGACCTCTACTCGGTCCCCATCGGCAAAGCAGAGACGAAGGTTGAAGGAAAAGACGTGACGCTGGCAGCGAGTTCGTACATGGTGCTGGAGGCGATTCGGGCTGCCGAGAGCCTGGCCAAGGAAGGGATAAGCGCGGAAGTGCTAGACCTGCGCTCGCTCAAGCCGCTGGATGAGGAGGCGGTGTTCGGGTCGGTGGCCAAGACCGGCAGGCTGGTAGTCGTCGATGGCGGTTGGAGGACCTGTGGTGCAGCGGCCGAGATCGCCGCCCTGGTCAGCGAGAGTCTTTTCGATTGCCTCAGGGCGCCCATTGTCCGCGTAACGCTGCCGGACGCTCCAGCCCCGGCCAGCGCTCCGCTGGAGAGGGCATACTACCCTGATGCTGACGTCATCGCTTCAGCCGCGCGGAAGACCATGGGAGCGCGTTCATGAGCTACGAGGTCCGCTTTGTAGACTACCCGGCGCACTACCGCAGCATGGAAAGCGAGATAGACAGCGCCATCAAAGAGGTGATGCTGGGTGGGGACTTCATCCTGCGCGAGCACCTGCGCCAGTTTGAGTGCAACTGTGCCTCCTTCCTGGGCGTGAAGCATGCCATCGGTGTGAACAGCGGGACTGACGCGCTGTATCTCTCTTTGCTGGCCGCTGGCATAGGAGCAGGCGACGAGGTGATCACGGTGGCGCACACCTTCCTGGCTACGGTGGGTGCCATCGTCAACTGCCGGGCCACGCCGGTGCTGGTGGACGTGGCAGAGGACTACAACATGGATATGGCCCAGGTGGAGGCTACCGTTTCCCCTCGCACTAGGGCCATAATCCCGGTCCACCTCAACGGCCGCATGTGTGACATGGCCGCGCTGACGGATATCGCCCAGAGACACAACCTGGCGATCATCGAGGATGCCGCCCAGGCGTTTGGGGCCAGTTTCGACGGCAAGAAGGCCGGTTCTTTCGGCCTGGCCAACTGCTTCAGCTTCTACCCGGCCAAGATGCTGGGGACGGCGGGCGACGGGGGGATGGTGGCGACGAGCAGCGACGAAATAGCGGCACGACTGAGGGCGCTGCGGGACAACGGTCGGGTGATGGGGCAGGACGAGGTGGTCTGCTTCGGCTTCAATAGCCGACTGGACAACCTTCACGCAGCCATGTTGAACGTGAAGCTGAGATATCTTCCGCGCTGGATCGAAAGACGCCGCGAGATTGCCCGCCTCTATGATCAGGGCCTGTCAGACCTGCCCCAGGTCAAGCTGCCTCCCCCGCCGGATGACAACGGTCCGTACTTCGATGTCTACCAGAACTACGTCATACGGTGCCAGGAGCGCGATCGGCTGGCCGCGCACCTCAGGGAGTCCGGAGTGGAGGTCCTCATCTCCTGGCCGATACCGATGCACCGGCAGAAGGCACTGGCTCTGGACCACTTCCACCTTCCCGAGACGGAGCGCATATCCCGCGAGGTGATCTCTCTGCCCTGCTATCCCGAGCTGAGCGATGACAAGGTGGAGTACGTCATCCAGGCTGTGCATGGTTTCTACAGTCATTAGCTCATGGGTGTAAAGGCTTGTCTGAGACGACTGCTCAAGAAGTGGCCCTTCCTCCACCGGCTGGTTGTGAGAGCCTACTTCGCCCTCAGACCTGTCCGCCTGAGGGAGCTCGTGATAGGCACCAGGGCGAGGGAGGAGGAGTGGGCAAGGCGGCACCTGCGTGGAGGAAACGACTGGGGCAACACGCAGCGAGCAGGGAGCAAGGACGAATGGGTGATGAGCTACTGGGACTCGCGCGATCACGCCCACCGCCCACTCCTGTTAGAGAGGCTGTCCGCTTTCCATCCGTTTTCAAGCGTCCTTGAGATAGGGTGCAACTGCGGGCCGAACCTGTATCTGGTAGCGAAGAGGTTTCCCGAGGCACAGGTCTGGGGGGTGGACATCAATCCGGCCGCAGTCGAGACAGGCACGAGGTTACTTGCCTCAGAAGGTATTTCTAACGTGAAGCTGAGTGTTGGCAGGGCGGACGACCTGGGCCAGTTTGAGGACAACCAGGTCGACGTCGTTTTCACGGATGCCGTTCTGATCTACGTCGTTCCCGACAAGATCGAGCAGGTCGCTCGGGAGATGGTTCGCGTTGCCCGCCGGGGTATAATCCTGGTAGAGCAGCAGTGCTTCGGACCGAACTGGAGGGACGCAGAAGGCCTGGGGATACACCGTGGGGACGTGTGGGTGAGAGACTACTCGGCCCTGTTCCAGCGGTTGGCGATCGAGGCACCGGTACGGATCACCAAGCTTC
>QMOF01000276.1 GCA_003650185.1 Chloroflexota bacterium
CTATAACCACATCCGCCCTCATCAAGCATTGCAATGGAGAACGCCTGCGGAGTATCTTAGAGACTGCCATCCGGAGATCGCCCCGGACCTCCAACTGTCTCATATGTAGTGGACGAGTACAGGCCCTTGCAAAACTTCTGGCAAAGTGGTATAAACACGCCCAAGGATTGGACCTTTAAGCCAGTCCGGTGAGGCTGGCAAGGGAAGTCCGGCTAGCATCTAGCCGAAGCTGAACAGTATCTCAGGGGAAGCTGGAAGACCCCTTGCCAGACTGGCAAGGGGTTTCTTTGTATGGATATGCCTCGATCCGAGAAGGTGATCATGGGGCCTGACGACATGAGGCGGGCCATCATCCGAATTGCGCATGAGATCGTCGAGCGCAACCACGGTTGCCACGATGTGGTCGTGGTGGGGATATACACCAGGGGGGTCACGCTGGCCAGACGACTGGCTGAACACATAGCGAGTATCGAAGGGGTAAAGGTTCCGGCAGGTGCGCTGGACATAGGCCCATACAGGGACGACCTCTCCTCTCTTGAGTTGCCACCACAGCTCCGACCCAACGACATCCCATCGGATATTGCCGGAAAGAGCGTGGTACTGGTGGATGACGTTCTGTACACCGGCAGGAGCACTCGGGCTGCCATGGATGCCCTCATCGACTTTGGGCGGCCTCAGCGTGTCCAGCTGGCGGTGCTGGTGGACCGAGGACACAGGGAGTTGCCCATTCGCCCAGACTATGTCGGTAAGAACCTTCCCACGTCGAGGAATGAGACCGTGGAGGTCAGGTTGAAAGAAGTGGATGGCTGCGACGAGGTGGTCATCCTGGACCTGGCCCAGGGGCAGACCACAGGTTCTCAATCTTCCCCGGAGGCATGATAATGGGTCTTGACGGTAGAAGCCTGGTCACGGTAGACGATCTGTCAAACGCCGAGATCGAGGGTTTATTCAGCCTGGCCGACGAAATGTCAAATTTGATGACGGAACAGTCGGACGTGTGCCGTGGCAAGATCATGGCCAGCCTTTTCTTCGAACCCAGCACCAGGACTAGGCTATCCTTTGAGGCTGCCATGCACAGGCTTGGCGGCCGTGTTATCACCGCGGTGGACATCGGCGCCACATCTCTGGCCAAGGGGGAGAGCATTGCGGACATGGCCAGGGTAGTAGGGAGCTACGCAGACATAATTGTCATCAGGCACCCGTGGGAGGGGGCAGCCAAGGTAGTCGCCGATTACGCGGGCGTGCCGGTCATAAACGCTGGGGACGGAGGCCACGAGCACCCTACGCAGACGTTGCTGGACCTCTACACCCTGGTGAAGGAGCGAGGGACGATCAAGGGCCTCAAGATCGGACTATGGGGAGACCTGAAGTACGGGCGGACAGTCCACTCGCTGGCTTACGCTCTGGCCAGGTTCGGGGCCACCATCCTTTTCCACCCTGCCCCGGGGCTTGAAATACCGGAGCACGTCGCCAGGAAGCTGACCAGAGAGTACAAAGGCGAATTGAAGAAGTCGGATGCCATGAACCACGCAGCGAAGCAGGGTCTTTTCGCTGTGGATGCAATATATGTCACGCCTACCAGCCCACATCAACTGGCCATGATGCCTGACATAAGCTTTGAGGTCGAGCTGGAGAAGGGAGTCGATGCACTCTACATCACGCGGGCCCAGAAGGAGCGTGCAACCACAACGGAAGGTCAAGCGTCAGACAAAGCGTATCCTGTGGTGGATAGACGCATGCTCAAAGGGAAAGAGTTCAGGGAGACCCTGGTGATGCACCCTCTGCCCCGAGTCGATGAGCTTGCCTACGATATGGACAGCGACCGGCGCAGCAAGTACTTCAAACAGGCAGCACTTGGGGTGCCGGTGAGGATGGCTCTTATCAGTCTGCTGCTGGGGTCCAAGACGCTTGATGTTCGTCAGGACAGCGAGACCTTCATCCGCAAGGCCAACTACCCCAGATATGATCGTGGCTATGGGGTCAGGTGCGGGAACGAAAAGTGCGTCACAGTTAACGAAGGCAAGTACATCAAGCCAGAGTTCGAAATAGTGAGTTCCCAGCCGTTGACCCTGAGATGCATCTACTGTGACCACGAGGTCTTCCCCAAGTACGTCGCCAGCTCGGAGTGGCACGATGGTACAATCGAGCGTAAGAGGTACCACAGCGCCAACAGCCACTGGGCTCGGCGAATCAAGCCCGAGAATCTCATTGTCTTTGAATCGGAAAGCGAGGCCCAGTGCTACGGGTTCAAGCCCAGCAAGTACGCAGGCGGTTAGCTTCGAAGGTCAGCAGTCGTGGTTTCCGGCCAGTGCCGTCATGCTGAGAGCACCAATGCCAGGTGATACTTCTGTCACATGTGAGGCGTGCCTAACGGCGGATGGCTACTCGCAACCGGTGAAAGACAAAGCAAGAGTGCACAGATTTGGTAACAGGGTGGCAGGTGAGCGTGGGTTCGCTGCTTGTTAAGGGTGGGCGGATCATCGACCCGTCTCGGGGTATCGACATAGTGGGCGACCTGCTGGCCGTAGATGGCAAGGTGGCCCGAATAGTCGAGGGTGGCCTGGGTGGTGCGCCTCAGGCCGATATCGTGATCCATGCTGCCGGCAAGATAACCTGTCCCGGTTTCGTTGACCTGCACTGCCATCTGCGCGAGCCGGGATTTGAGGACAAAGAGACCATAGCTACAGGGACGCGCGCCGCCGCGCGCGGCGGCTTCACCGCAGTGTGCTGCATGGCGAATACCCAGCCGCCGATCGATTCCGTCGCAGTGGTCGAGTACGTGAATCGCAAGGCCAGAGCGGAAGGGGCCGTCCGTGTC
>QMOF01000277.1 GCA_003650185.1 Chloroflexota bacterium
AGGCCAAATAAGGCCCTGACCGCGCATCTGTAAGACTCCAAAGCATCTCGCCCGTCGAGCGGGTCACTGAAGCACCTATGGCAACAACTGAGCTAAGGGCAGTTAGTCAGACACGCTCCTAGCGCTTCCTTTTGGGATTCAGGATAGCCCTCGGGATTCGACTCCTCAGTGCTGCGAATGTCCTCCCTATATGGAGGTATGGGAGCCTTTCCAGGCTCGAGCTGTGCGGGCGTGGGGCTGCCCGCCCAGCGTGGCACGGAGTATCGCTCCTAGGGCCCTTGAGAACCGGGCTACCGTGGCCCATTGCTGGACTTCACATGGCCTTCGTTGACAAACATGAAGGGGCGCCTCTTTGCCACAGTATCGTGGTAGACGCCAACTCCGTTGGTCGTCGCCTTCGGCACGGTTAGTCTCACATCAAGGGCGCAGCCTACCCGGCTGCGGCGACTGCGAAAGCCGTCCGGCACCGGCCCGGTTCAACCTGTCCCGGCTCTGGGCGGGCGGTACACCCGGTATGTACCCGTTCCTTTGGCCACCAGCCGTCCGTCATTCTTAATCTCCGATTCCACGAACGCGATTCCCCCAGCCCGGTGAATAAGTCTTGATTCGCAGGTGAGGACGCCGGATGTGACCGAGGCCAGGTAGCTGACCTTCATCTCTATGGTCGCGGGCAGCTCTCCCTCATCAAACGTGGTAAAGAGAGCTGCTGCCATGCCGAAATCTGCCATGGTGGAAATAACCCCACCGTGTACCACGTTGACAGAGTTGAGCAGTTTCTCGCTGACGTCCACCACGCACTCACAGTACCCGTATTCCCCTCTGGAGATCGTCAAACCTACCAGGTCACTGAACGGGCCGTACTGGTCCGGCTGAGGCAATCTCACTGGCATGTCAAGTTCCTCCTCAGCTACAGAACTCTCCGCCCTGCGGTGGAGGCTGTCTTCATGTCCACTGCCCGGACCCAGGTCGGCTGCCTGTGTGTCCGTCTGCCCAAGCCTGCGCTTCTCGTCTCATGGGGCACAATCTGATACTCTACCAGAGGTCTGGTGAAATTGCCAGAAACAGATGTGCGCTGGCCAGGGCTGGGGCTGAGGGGATATAATCCACTTGGGCTCTGATTAGTGCAGACAGCGTGGAGAAGATGAGAAAGTCGCCCAGAGCACTGGTTGCAGCCGCTCTTTTCGCGGCTGCGGCAGCAGTGCTGTTTGGCGTCAGTGCTGCCAGGTTCTCTGGAGACACGGTGGCCATGTCGCTGGCGATCGCAGCATCGGTGGCCTCTCTGGTCAGTGCCGTCGGGTTTTCTGTGCAATGGGCCAGGGCAAGGCAATGGACAAAGGAGAGATAGCAGCGCCAGGTGTCGCCCTGGGCGTGGTGGGCGGTCTCGGTTGCGAAGTCCTTGGCTGCACTCGGAATGATATTGACATAAGGACGGTGTCGGGCGTCTGTGACCTCCCTGACATGACGGTGTCCTTGGCTGGGTGGCTCATGGGGCAGTGGGGTGGACGTGGTCGAGCGGGCTGCTGCTCGCTCAGGGAAGGGATCGGGACGGTTGGGGGCACGCGACACTCACGCAGAGGTCCGCTAAGAACCTAGCACTTCAGCCAGCCCAGCCCGCGTTCACGTAGCAGCGACACACCACAATATGCCTTCTCCAGAGTCAATCACTGTTCTGGAGTCGGACATGCGGCTTGGGCGGACCCAGCCGGTTCATCTGAACCTGCGAGTGCGAGCCCGCGGAACGCTCCTTAGGAGGACAAGCCTGTAGGCGAATTGCGATCCCTCGTCAGCCATTATCGGACGATGTCCAGGTGCTGGCGAAATGGCACGACCTTAGACGGAGCTCAGGCGGCAAAACACTCTAGGCCGGTGCTGCAGGCCTGTTCGGGGGTCGGGTGGTCCTAGTACCTCCTGCCTTTGCCATGGCCGCCGAAACCGCCACGTCTTCCGTCACCGTAACCTCTGCTACCCCCAGCCCGATTGGAGCGCGGACGGGCTTCACTGACCTCGAGCGTCCGATCATCGAGCACCTTGCCCTTGAGCGCCTCGATGGCGGCCTGGGCCTCCGTTCTCTTCGACATCTCGACAAAGGCAAAGCCTCTCGGCTGACCGGTATACCTGTCCTTCACGATGCTGGCCGAGTCCACCTTACCGTAAGGCTCAAACTCCTGGCGCAGTTGATCTTCAGTGACGCTAAATGGCAGATTACCAACATATATCTTCATGATACCAACTCCTTTCCGCGGGCTGGAATCGGGAGCAAACGCCGAATGTATAACCATCGAAGGCCGGGATGGTTCCCGGCCTCCAATAGTTGATCAGCGTTGAACTAGTACCGCCTGGTCACTCTGACCTTGTCGTAGCAGCGGCTGCAGTAGACTGGTCTACCTTCGCGCGGCTCGAAAGGTACTTCGGTTTCCTTGCCGCACTCGGCACACACCGCAGGGAACATCTGCCGGCTCGGTCTGTAGCCCGACATGCTGCCATTCCGGGATCTCCTTGATGCGCGGCAAAGCGAGCACCGCTTGGGCTCGTTGGTGTAGCCCCTGCTGGCGAACAGCTCTTGCTCATCGGCACTGAAGGTGAAACTGGCCCCGCAGTCAGAGCACTGTAACGTCTTGTCAACGTACCCCATCGGACAACCTCCTTTCCTGAAATATTTGGCTAGAGTTGGGTCATCCAATGGCAGTAGGCGCTGACGCGACTGTGCAGACAATTGATGACCTAAACTGGAACCAGTTACCTGCAGCATAGCATAACCCGACCCCGTTGGCAAGTGGCTGTACTCGTCCACTACATATGAGACAGTTGGAGGTCC
>QMOF01000278.1 GCA_003650185.1 Chloroflexota bacterium
GCCCTATTACACCGGGCAGACCGAATACCCGCATATGGAGCCACCTCCATTGATCTTTCTCATCCGGAGAATGGCCCCTATTCTACCTGTCTACTGTCTCACATGTATCTGAACGAGCTCACGTCTTGAACGGGTTGGCAAACCATTTGACATCATGGTCTAAGCACGTATAAAATCAAGATTGCGGTGAGGAGGCTGGCATATGGTTGAGATGAGTATCGATAGTATTCGGGTGAGTGTGGTCAACTCCCAGCGGGTGGTGATACTTAAGGAGACGAACGCTGACCGCTACCTGCCCATCTGGATCGGGCCAGCGGAAGCAGACGCTATCGCCATAAAGCTGCAAGACGTTACCGTGCCGCGCCCACTCACGCACGACCTGCTGTGCTCAATGGTCAGCATCCTGGGGGCCAGGGTCAATTTCGTGGTGGTCAATGATCTTCAGAACGACACGTTCTACGCGAGGATCAGCGTGACCATCGATGGAAAGGACCTCGAAGTCGATTCTCGCCCCAGCGACGCGATCGCCCTCGCTGTAAGGGCAGAAGTGCCTATCTACGCTGAAGAGGATGTGCTGGACAGGGCGGGGATCGTGTTTGACCAGGAAACAGGAAAACCCATCCCCAGCTCACAGGTAAGCAAGTCCGGCGAGCACAAAGAGGTCACTGAGGAAGAGTTGCGCAAGCTTTCTGCCTTTGCAGAGTTCGTCAACACCCTCGACCTGCACGACTTGGGCAAAGGCAAGGGCGAGGATGAGAACGCCTAGCTAAACGATGGACGACAGGCTCCTCCGAAAGCTCATGGCCAATATGAAGTGTGCCGTCTGCGGTCAGCGGTACGAGCGCGCCAACATCAATGTGTTGGGACATCGTGAAGACCTCTGGTTCCTGTCGGTGTTCTGCCCCGCGTGCAGGAGCCAGGGCCTGGTGGCTGCTGTTATCAAAGAAGGTAAGCTGCCTGAGATCATGAGCGACCTGACGGCGGGGGAGCAGGGGCGATTTACTGGAACGGTGAGCTCGGACGACGTACTCGATGTGCATACCTTTCTGACGACGTTCGACGGCGACTTCGCCTCTCTGTTCTCAAACGGGCCAGAGAAAAGGGGTGGGGCTGCCTCTTCGTGAAGCAGCCCCCCTGATTCTACTATTGCGCCAGCGTGGTACTGGGCTCAGGCCAACCATCTCTTTCTTCTTCTATAGTGCTTCACATCCCGGTAGCTCTTCTTCTCGCCGACAGCGCTGAGCCCCATATAAAACTCCTTCACGTCAGCATTGTCCTTTAGCTCTTCCGTACTACCTTCCAGGACAATCCGACCATTCTCCATCACATAGCCGCGCTGAGCTATGCTCAGAGCGGCGCGGGCATTCTGCTCCACCAAGAGCATGGACACCTTCTCTTCCTGGTTCACTGTCTTCAGTATCTGGAATATCTCTTCCACGAGCAGAGGTGCAAGTCCAAGGGAAGCCTCGTCCAGCAGCATGAGCTTGGGATGGGCCATCAGGCCTCTTCCGACAACGAGCATCTGCTGTTCGCCTCCAGAGAGGTAGCCACTGGTCTTGTCGCGGAGCTCCTTCAGCTTGGGGAAATAGGTATAGACCATGTCCAGGTCCGTCCTCAGCCTGGCCCCATTACCGGCGATATAGGCCCCCGCCCTGAGATTCTCCTCGACGGTGAGGTGCTCCAGCACCCTTCTGCCTTCCAGGATCTGGATGATCCCCTTCCTGGCAATCACTTCCGGATCGCCGTTCTCGATACGTTCTCCCTGGTACACGATAGTACCGTCGGTTACCCTGCCTTCTTCAGACTTGAGCAGACCGGAGATGGCCTTGAGTGTAGTGGTCTTGCCCGCACCATTGGCCCCCAGCAGGGCGACGACACTGCCCTCCTCGACCGCGAGTGAGACCCCCCGCAGTACCAGGATGACGTCCATGTATTTGACTTCTACGTTGCTCAGCTCCAGAAGTGCCACGGTAGGCCTCCCTTGTGTGATGGCGTGGTCTATTGACCACCCAGGTAGGCGTTAATGACAGCCGGGTCGGCCCTTATCTCCTCCGGTTTTCCCTCAGCTATCTTACGGCCGAAGTCGAGGACACATATTCTGTCGGTTATGTCCATGACCACGCCCATGTCGTGCTCGATGAGGACAGTGGTAATGTCCTTCTGTTCCTGTACATCCAGAATGAACCTGGCCATATCTTCCTTTTCTTCTGCGTTCATGCCTGCCATTGGCTCGTCCAGAAGGAGCAGCTTGGGCTCCTGGGCCAGAGCTCTTCCCAGGTCGACCCTCTTGCGTACGCCGTAGGGAAGGGTCCCCACCACCGCCTTCCTCCACCGCTCCAGCTCCAGAAAATCGATTATCTCCTCCACCGCCCAGCGGTGCTGCACCTCTTCTCTGTGCGCCCTGCCGAAGTAGATGGCGCCCTCCAGCCAGGTTGACTTGAAAAGGAAGTGCCTGGCCGCCATCAGGTTGTCGACCACCGTCAGTCCGGTGTAGAGCTGGATGTTCTGAAAGGTCCTGCTGATGCCCAGTTGGGCGATCTTGTCCGGCCGTAGCTTCGTAATGCGGTTCCCTTCGAAATAGATCTCCCCTTGCTGGGCCCGGTAGAAACCGTTGATGCAGTTGAGGGTACAGGTCTTCCCAGCCCCGTTGGGACCGATGACGGCGAAGATCTCCCCTTGCTTGACATCGAAGCTGACATCGTTCAAAGCCTTCACTCCGCCGAAGCTAAGGTGCAGACCTTCAACCCTCAGAATCACTTTGCCATTGCGCTCAACCATGATTATAC
>QMOF01000279.1 GCA_003650185.1 Chloroflexota bacterium
AGAATGACTTCGGCAGCACTGGCTACGGTGGCCCCTGTCCTCCGCCAGGCGAAGGCGTGCACCACTACGAGTTCACTGTGTATGCTCTGGACAAGACACTCAGCCCGCTGGCAGGCGTCTCCAGCGAAGTGCTGAAGAATGCCATGCACGGGCACATCCTGGCCCGAGGACAGCTAACCGGCACCTTCGAAAGGTAGCCTCGGCACGGTGTGCTGCCTTTTTTGGGGCCAGCACCCACAAAGGACAATGGGGGCAGCCCAGTGCCGTGCCAGCGGGCTGGACACGCAGACGCTTCGCCGGTATGAGACCGGTCTGGGGACGGTCCACCTGCCATGGACAAAGGGAAGGCAATTGGCACGTTTCTGGCCCACGTCGACCGTCATGGCCAGTTGCTCCTGCTCACAGACGCCGAGATGGAAGAACTGTTCGGCCGGGAGGTAGCTAGCATCCTGGCAGAACTGGAGCGTTTTAGTCAAGAGGAAAACGTCTGCTCTGGCTGCGGCGGCGATTGCTGTCGCGATATCGGCTGTGAGCTCTATGCCCCGGGTTTTGACCGGTGTCCTATCTATCAAGTGCGTCCCATAGTCTGCCGTCTTCACTTCTGTCATCGCTTTGATGGGGCATACAAGTCCATGGTGATTGAACTGCGGGACATTTTTCTGGGCTGCTTCCGGGCGGTGGAACTGTGGAACGGGGCATACCTCAAGTGGCTGGACGTGCCCCCGCTAGCCGGGGCCGCCCCCGAGCTTGTTGGTGGCCTGTCGGTGTGGGTGGAGGGGGTGCGGAAGGGCACACTGGAGCCTGGGCAGGCTGTTGGGCTTATCCGTCGCCAGGCTGAAGAATACCGAAACAGGTACTCTCACATTGGCAGATCCGATGACGGCACCGCCTCTCCTTGAGAGCTCGTGTGGGACGGTGCTATAGTTGGGACACGTGGCCTCAGCTCTGCCCGTGTGAGCGGACTGAGGCTTCTCTCAGCTTGTCCAGCCACAGGTTCATCTCGCGGTAGAAGGCCAGCGCTGCCTCATCGTGCTGTGACTGAACGCCCCATGCCTCTGACGGGTGGTATATCTCTTCTCCGTCGAACGGCCTGATGGGGAGCAGGGTGTCGCTCCGGCCGTCCCATTTCTCGTTCACCGGAAGGCCAAGGCTCCTGAGAGCGGGATCCAGAGTGGCGTCCACCAGCACCAGTCTCCCTTCTATCTCCACCTTGCAGGCGAGGTGATGGCTTGGTGGCATGGCCTTGGCCAGCCGCCTCAAGCTCGGTGGGTAGTCAATATCCAGTTCGTCCCACCTGAAGGGATAGACCGCGAACAGCACCGTCATGCCCAGCATCTGGAACATGGTGCACATAAGCAGGTGCTTCGGCATGCAGGAGCCCCTCTTGACTTCTAGGATGTCCACGTACCTTTGGGAGTCGTTCAGCTCGGGAATCACGGCGTAGGGCATGTCCCTGATTCTCTCATATATGCTGACCCTTGCTCCCAACGGGTCTTTCCCGCGCACCCATTGACTGAAATGCTCCTCGATGGTGCCGGCCATGGCTGCGACGAACCTCCCTTCACTTCAGCTTGCTTCATCATATCAGGGAGGGGAACTTTCCCTCAAAGGATTTCGTCACAATATGCAAAGGCCGCAGGATGGTCAAACCGAGGGAAGTACAGCGGAAATGAGCGCCTGAGTCGTCACACTGGCCATTTGCCTGGTTGTGGTCGGGTCTGTTTCAGCGGTACTGCTGGCCGGGCTCGACCCGAAGGTGCGTTTCCAGCTTGCGAACTCCATCTGGTACTGCCAGGAATGGTCGTTTGAGAAGGAGTCCATCGGCCTGAACAAGACCTACTTCGACGCTCAGGTGATGGGACTGGATTTCGACGACCCGGGTGCCGGGGGCATCATTCCGGGACCATGCTGTTCATGGGCAAGGTCGTCGATCCCACTGTGAGGTAGGATGGGCCAAGGGGTACAGCCCAGGCTCACCCTCGTCCCACAGGACTGGCTGACGCGTCTCTCCCGTCCGGCGTGTGAGACTAGGCCCGTGCCGTCGAGCATTCTGGTTTGCGCTGCTTGCGCGAGCACCGGGCTGGTCAGCAAGTCCACGGCATTGCCGGTGCCGCCGGGGCGACGTAGAATTGGACCGGTGGGTGCTACCTTCCGGATACCTCAGCAGTCTTGGTGCGCCTGGAGAGGAGAGATCGAATGGCAGACCCGAGGATTGAGAAGCTGGCCGATGTGCTGGTCAACTATTCAGTGGCAGTGCGTCCGGGAGACCGGGTGTTGATAGACGGGACGGTCCTGGCCGAGCCTCTGCTGAAGGCAGTGTACACCAGGGTGCTTCAGTCAGGGGGGCACCCATTCATGCAGGCCTCGCTGGCCGGGCTGGAAGAGTTGCTCTACCGGTACGCCTCCGAGGAGCAACTGCGGCACATTCCCGAGCCGGTCAAGCTGGTCACCGAGACATACGATGTGCGCATCGCCATAGCGGGCGCGGAAAACACCAAAGCTTTGAGTACAGTTGACCCAGCCAGGATGGTATTGCGCCAGCAGGCGCGCACGGAGTTGACGAAGACCTTCATGCGGCGGTCAGCTTCCGGCGAACTGCGCTGGGTGGTCGCGCTCTTCCCCACCAACGCCTATGCCCAGGATGCAGAGATGAGCCTGAGCGAATACGAGGACTTTGTCTACGGCGCTTGTGTACCTGATATGGGTGACCCGGTGGGGTACTGGCAGCGCTTCTCTCAGTGGCAGCAGGGGATCGTAGACTGGCTCAAGGGCAGAAAGC
>QMOF01000280.1 GCA_003650185.1 Chloroflexota bacterium
CACGTACACGGGGACCTTCGACCCCAGGTTGCGGGAGCCTTCCAGGCTTTTCGCTGCTCTGAGGAACCTGATTGCGCAAGAAGCGGTGGACCGGAACGACATCGACGTCAGGTTCTACGGGCCACACTTGCCCTGGGTCACCGAGATGATTGAGCGGCATGGGTTGTCAGGGGTGGTGAAGCAGCACAACCCTGTGTCCCTACGCGAGTCGTGGGAAAGACAGAGGGAGTCACAGGTCCTGCTGGTCCCCAAATGGGAAGACGCCAAAGAGCCTGGAATCCATTCCCTGAAGATATTCGAGTATCTGGCAGCCAGGCGGCCTGTTCTGGCTGTGGGGGGACACCCTGACGTGGTCGATGATCTGTTGGCCGAAACAAAGGCAGGCGTCAGTGCACCGACGGTTGAGGCGGTGGAAAAGGCCATCAAGGAGCTATACGACGAGTACAAGGCGAAGGGCCAGGTGACTTTCAGGGGAGACGAGGCAACAATTGACCAGTACAGCCATCGGGGGATGGCGAAGAGATTCGCCGAACTCCTTGACCGTCTGGCCAGCTAGCCAGGGCGGGTCGCTCACAGACTGATGACACCCATTGTGAAGCGTTTTGCTGTAGTAGTTGCCTTCCTGGCCGCCACGGACCTGGCGGTCCTCCTGGATATCCCCGTGCTGCGACAACTCCTCGGTTTCTCTTTCTTCACATTCGTTCCTGGAATACTTATCCTCTACCTTCTAAGGCTGGGAAGGCTCGGGCTGACTGAGAAGGTCGTCCTGTCTGTCGGGCTGAGCGTCTCGTTCCTGATGCTGTACGGCCTTTTCGTCAACTCGGCCAGCCTCCTGGTAGGGTACGACACGCCCCTGTCCACCGTTCCGGTGGTGGTGTCTTTCAGTCTGGCCGTGCTGGTAATGGGAGCGGTTGCCTGTGCCAGTAACAGGACCGCGTCCTTTGCCGGCCTGTCCGGTTTGAGGCTCAGTACTCAGGAGAAGGCGTACCTGCTTTTGCCCGCCCTGTTTCCCCTGTTGAGCATACTGGGCACACGGCTGATGAACGTCTCACACAACAACTCAGTGCTTATGGTGTTGTTGTTCGTGATTCCGGTCTACGTGGTCTTTGTTGCCGCCCGGCACAATAGGATAACACACCGAGTGTACCCGCTCCTGATACTGTTCATAGGCGTCTCACTTATGCTGATGTTCTCACTCAGGTGCAACCATATTATGGGTGGAGATACACATAAAGAGTATTACCTATTTCAGACAACTTCGGCCAACCTGCACTGGAGCATAGTGGGTTGTGGTAATTTGGATGCTTGTTTGAGCATCTCTTTGCTGCCCTCCATATATCAATCATTGCTGAAGATGGACCCAGAGTTGCTATTCAAGCTTCTTTACTCTTTAATAGTCTCCATTTTGCCTTTGATTGTCTATGTAGTATCCAAGAAGCATATCGGTGTCTTCTATGCGTTTCTAGCTTCGTTCTTCTTCGCATCCCAAGTGATGTTTCTGTGGACTCCAGCTCAGGCCCGCAGCAACATAGCTGTACTGTTCTTTTCCCTGACGATTATGGCCCTGTTAGACCCTAAGATAAAGGAATCCACCAAAATACCTTTGTTCCTTATTTTTTCTGCATCGACTATTGTATCTCATTATTCAACTTCCTATATTTTCCTGTTTATCCTTCTACTTGCACTGGTAGGGGTGTGGATTGCCCGCAAAGTCTTTGTGTCTCGAAGTAAGCACATTCTTCCACGGCCTGAAGATCATTTCCTTCCCGAGGTGAGACAATATGGAGTTTCCAGGACCGCCTTACCTGGGATGAAGTATCACATCAGTGGCAGTCTTGTAGCACTCTTTTTCCTGATGCTCTTTCTCTGGTACAGTCAACTGACGAGAGCCCCCTTCGAATCTGGTGTAGAATTCATACAGCATACATTGGTGAACCTGCGTGACTTCTTTCTTCTGGAAGCGAGGGGGGGGGTCGTCCAATCAGCCATTGGTGAGGGTATTGCATCTAGGGCAATACCCCGAAAAGTAGAATTTGTCATTAGCTGGGTGGTCGTTTTCCTTATAGCGATCGGCGTTTTCACTTTAGTAAGAAGACTTAGAGATACGGTATCTACACCCAACTCCCGATCGGAGAGGCTAGACCTCTTGCCCGCAGAACTGGACAGTGAATTCCTCATACTCTCTTTGGGCTGTTGCGCTGTGTTGGTCTCAAGTGTCGCTTTGCCTTTCGTTTCGATAGGCTATTCTTTGAGTAGAACACAATTCCAGGCTATGGTGCTTCTCTCCACCTTCCTTATCATCGGGGGTATGACCGCGGCCAAGTCCGTGAGATTGCGGCAGCGCTTTGCCACCATACTCATACTTGCGGTTATAGTGCCCTACTTTCTGTGCACCACAGGAGCGATGTCCCAAGTATTTGCCTTTCCCAGTACGGTCACCTTGAATTCAGAGGGGCCTGCATATGATGCCTTGTATGTGCATGACCAGGAGACCAATGCCGCTAAGTGGATAGAAAGCAATCGCGACCGAGACTCAACGATATATACCGACCGAGAGGGCTTTCTGGTGTTGCTCAGTGCAGGCGGCATCCCATTTTCTAAGACCGATAATAGGCTCGTCCCCGTTTCTGAAAGAGGGGGGATCATCGACGGACTCATATATTTGAGGTATCGGAATGTAGTCAAGGGAGAACTGATAGGTACAAATCGTGATTCCATATACGATATAAGCTATATAGCCACAATGTTGGACCCCAAAGACAAGATTTACGCCACCG
>QMOF01000281.1 GCA_003650185.1 Chloroflexota bacterium
CAGCTCCTCGATGGTGTTCTTCTCGTTGTACGTGGGCACCATCACCATCGCTTTCATGGCGGCCCCTATTATATAGGCTGCTTGTGGATGAACGCAAAAGGCCGCGAACCTGATCGCAAGATGGCGCCGATCACCGGTCTGGTAGCATCTCCGTGGTTGGGAGAGTGTGGTATAGTCTACTTGTCGGTCAGACGGTGCAACTCTGCTGTATGAGTCCCTCTTCGCCATTCAAAGTACCGCAAGCTTGACTGGTGGGGAGACACGACGGGGATTGGCTTGATCTGCTGAGCCAGACGCGGAGGCGGGCCACCGTCGATATAGGCTCGGGACGAGGCAGCAGTCTGATAGTCAGGCTGTCTTGACCGTTGCGCCGCGAGTGAGAGGAGGCCCAATGGAGGCGGAGAAGGCAAATCAGCCGAACGAGGATGCTCGTCGAGTGCAGCGGGAGGCGACATACCGTAGCGACCTGGAAGAGGCGGTGCGCGGCAGCGAGATGAGCTATGGGCATGCCCTGGAAGGTCTGCAAGAGGGTGTCTGGATAATCGACAAAGACGCCTGTACCACTTACGCCAGCTCTTACGTGGCCGGGATGCTCGGATGCAGGCCGGAAGAGATGCTGGGGAAGCCGCTGCTATCATTCATGGATGCGCCCACTGCAGACAACTTCAAAGACGTCCTGAAGCAATGCCAGCAAGGCATGAAACAAAGACGCGAGGCGGGTCTTCTCAGGAAGGAAGGTACCTGCATCCGTGCTGCCATCGAGATTTCTCCCCTGGCTGACCAACATGGGAACTATGACGGGGCAATCGGCAGAGTCCAGGACTTGACCGCTTTGGCACGGGCGCGGCAGGAGCTGCGCGAGACCCAGGAGCACTACCGCCTGCTGGCCGAGAACGTGGAGGACGGCATATGGACCACTGATATGGACCTGCGTCTTACCTACCTGAGTCCGTCCGCCAAGCGCCTGCGGGGATACAGCGCCGAAGAAGCGATGTCTCAGCAGCTCGACCAGATGTTGACCCGTGATTCCCTTCATCACGCCATAGACGTGTTCAAAGAACAACTGGCTCTGGAGAAGGAGGAGCAGAAGGACCTGTCGCGTTCTTGGTCGCTGGAACTGGAGACGTATCGCAAGGACGGCTCGACGATTTGGGTCGAGGAGAAAGTGACTTTCCTACGGGATGCGCAGGGCCGCCCCATCGGACTGCTCGGAGTGACACGGGATATCACGGACCGAAAGCGAGCCCAGGAAGCGCTGAAGGAGAGTGAGAGAAGGTTCCGGCTGGTTACAGAGACCATCCAGGACGTCTTCTGGATCCGGGCGCGTGGATTGACAGAAACCGTGTACGTTAATCCGGCGTATGAGGCGCTGTGGGGCCATAGCCGAGAAAGCCTGTACCAGTCGCCAGCATCCTTCCTCGATGCCATTCACGAGGACGATCGTCAGCGGGTGACCAACACGATTCGTACGCAGTCTGACGGAGAATGGGACATGGAGTACCGCATCGTGAGGCCCGACGGCAGCATTCGCTGGGTACGGGACCGGAGCTCCTGCATCCGAAATGAGTCCGGGGAACCCTACCTCATCACAGGCCTGGCAATGGATATCACGGAGCGGAAGGAGACGGAGGAGGCACTGCTGGAGTCAGAGCGGGAGCTTTTGACCACCAACAGGATCGCCCAGATCCTGCTTACCGTTCCTGATGACCAGATGTACGCTGACGTGTTGCAGGTCGTCCTGGAGGCCACGGACAGCAAATACGGAATATTCGGATACATCGACGAGAGTGGGCGGTTGGTCTTGCCCTCTCTGACCAGGGACATTTGGGACCAGTGCCAGGTGGCTGATAAGAGCACAGTCTATCCGCCGGAGACCTGGGGCGGTATCTGGGGAGACGCTCTGCTGGAGAAGAGGTCTCTCTATGCAAACGAAGGGCTGCGCGTTCCTCGAGGTCATCTCTCCATACAAAGGGTCCTGGTGGTGCCGATTATGTACAAAGACCAGGTCATCGGCATCCTGGAGATTGCCAACAAAGCCACTGACTACGAGGAGAGAGATCAGAAGTTCCTGGAGGCTATTGCCGACAAGATAGCCCCTGTCCTGCATGCCAGACTGCAGCGGCAGAGTGCGGAGAAGCTGCTTCATCACCTCTACCAGACTGAAAGAGAACTCCGCGAGAAGCTCGAGGCAGAAATCAAGGCGAGGGCCGAGTTTACCAGGGCGCTGGTACACGAGTTGAAGACCCCGCTTACTCCGATCCTGGCGGCCAGCAGTGCGCTGACGGAGATGCTGGATGAGGGTGTGGCACAGGAGTTTGCCAGGAACGTCACGCGGGGTGCCTCACGTCTCAGCAGCAGGATAGACGAGATGCTCGATCTGGCAAGAGGCGAGACGGGCACACTGGACTTGGTCTGTAGCGAGGTGGACCCTCTGCCCTTGCTGGAAACTACAGTCTCTGACATGGCCCCGGTGGCCCGCGCACGAAAGCAGATGCTGGTACTGCAATTGCCACATTTCTTGCCGCCGATCTGGGCTGATGACACGCGACTGAGGCAGGTGGTGCTCAATCTCCTTGGCAACGCTCTCAAGTTCACCCCTGAGCGAGGAACGATCGTACTCCGGGCGCGTGAAGAGGCCTGCAATTTGGTGATCGAAGTAGAGGACAATGGCCCTGGCATACCTCAGGAGGATCAGCGATGGCTATTCCAGCCGTATCGGCGGCTGAAGAGGGGAACAAGATCGTCTGGGGGCGGTTTGGG
>QMOF01000282.1 GCA_003650185.1 Chloroflexota bacterium
CAGCAGCAGCCCGCGAAGCCCAGCGCTGGAGCAATAGCCACGGCGGAGAGGACTTTGCCCAGCACGTTCCATGGAATCGACCCCCAGCCCACCGTGGCCACCCCGGCCCCAACCAGCCCGGCCACCAGGCCATGGCTCAGGCTTATGGGTAGCCCGAAGCGGGTGCAGAACAGGCCCCAGACGACGATAGCCGCCAGGGCGGCGATCAGCACCCACGAAGTGACATCCTCGCCAGCCATGATGCCCTTGCCGATGGTCCTGGCCACTGCCGTCCCGGTGGCTGCCCCAGCGAAGTTGAACACCGCAGCCATGGAAACGGCAGCACGGGGTGTCAGGACCCGGCTACCCACAGCCGTGGCAACGGCATTGGCAGCATCGTTGAGGCCATTGGTGAAGGCGAAGGCCAGCGCAAAAACAACTACTGTGACCAGGAGTGCTAGAGAGCACTCAGGCATGCTTGAGTGCTACTCCCTCCAGGACATTGGCCACATCTTCACAGCGGTCCGTGGCACTCTCCATGTGCTCGTATATCTCCCGCCACTTGATTATGTTGGGGACATCGGTACTGTTGTCGAACAGGTCGCCCAGCGCCTGACGGTATATGCGGTCTGCTTCGTTTTCCAGGCGGTTGAGCTCAACGCAGCAGGGCAGCACATCTCTCAAGCGTGCGCGGTGCCGCAGGCTAGGCATGGATCGCTCTATCAGAACGCAAGCATCGACGATGATATCCGCCAGCCGGACGGCGCTGTCCGTGGGGCGCTCTATACGGTAAAGCAGCATGGTATCGGCTGCTGCTTGAATGAAGTCGACAACGTCGTCCAGGGACTGACCCAGAGCAACGATATCTTCACGGTCGAGAGGGGTGAAGAAGGTGCTGTGCAGGTTGGACATGATGCGGTGGGTGATGTCGTCGCCCTTGTGCTCCAGGTCTCCTATTTCTCTGACCTTGCCCTCCACGTCCTCCCAGTCCTGCACCAGCTCCCGGAACAGCTTGGCGGTCTTGACCAGGTTGGCAGCCCCCTCCTCAAACAGGTCGAAAAACTTGTCGCCCCTCGGCTGGAAAGAAAGCCTGAAACCCATCAGTCCATCCAACCTCAACCAGGCCAAGTTTACCACAGAGCAAGGAAACCCATCAATTGAACCGGAGCACCCGTGAAGCAGCGGCTAGCTTTGGGAAACCGTGAGGATGGGAGATTCCACACTCTTAAGTGTGAAATGGGCGCTAAATAGTTGAAATGCACCTGCCGGCCTCCGTAGCTTTGGGAAAAACCAGGACTCAAAGCAAAGGGCCTCACCGTAGGCCGTGGTCCCGAGCCGCCCAGCGGCAGGCGTAACCCCCTGGACATAGCCAGGGAGCGGTATGCCAGCGGTGAGATAAGCAAGGACGAGCTCGAGCAGACCAGAAGAGACCTAGCCCGGTCAGAGTAACCTCGGAGCCACGACGCAGGGAGTCATCCAGGCTGGATGTACACCTTGACCAGCAGCACGTCGTCTATAGGCCTATCCTTTTCATCCACGGGCACTGAGGCAATGGCCCGCACCACGTCCATGCCTTCGACAACCTGGCCAAAAACGGCGTACTCGCCGTCGAGACCGTGCTGGGCGCCGTCACAGATATAGAACTGCGAACTGGCGCTGTCTGGGTGAAAGCCCCTGGCCATGCCTACCGCCCCATCGGTGTGGGTCAGCTCATCGTGTATCTCCCGCCTGATGGTCTCACCTGAGCCGCCTGTGCCGGTCCCCGTGGGGTCGCCGGTCTGGATGACGAAGTCATCCACCACCCTGTGGAAGATGAGTCCGTCGTAGAAACCACTCTCGGCCAACTTGATGAAATTGGCGGTGGTAATGGGAGCCCGGCGCTCATAGAGCTCGAACTTGATGGTACCCTTGGATGTCTCCAGGACAGCAATGCGGTTAGCTGTTTCGCCGCACCCGAGAAGGAGCAACGCCAGCCCCAGCATCGCTGCCAGGACGGCTGCAACGTGTCTTCTCATAGTAGCCTCACAGAACTCCTTGAATCAGGTCGGTCTCGAAGCGGACAGGGAGGATGGGCTGTCATCTGTCCTTTTCCCTGGGCTTTCTGGCTTCTATGCGGCGCAGAGACTCCTCATCGAACCCGAAGTGATGGGCAATCTCATGAAGGAGTACCCTCCGTATCTCGGCGGCCACCTCTCTCTCATTGCGGCACATGCGTTCGATCGGTCTTTTGAAGATGGTTATCTTGTCTGGCAGTACCAGACTGTATCCCCGGGTGCGCTCCGTATGAGGCACGCCCTCGTAAAGCCCCAGCAAAGTTGCACCACGCCGCATCCTGGCCATCTGGCCCAGAGTAGGGCGCTCCTCCACCACCACGTCAACGTTCTCCAGCTTCTCCTGGAACTCCTCCGGTAGCTGACTCAGAGCGCTGGCCACCAACTGCTCAAACCTGTCCCTGTCCACTGTCCCCCCGGCTGGGAGATGTATCTGCATGACCGACTGGGGGCAACTGCCTACTCCTGCCTGGTGGCAACAAACAGGACCTCACCGTCTTCTATCCGGACCTTCATTTTCTGCCCACAACCACGACAGTGAATGTCGCCAACATAGTTCTCCAGAGAAGCATCGATAGGGATGTCTCTCCGGCAGTTCATGCAGACCAACCCCCGCTTTTCCGGTGGCTCCTGGTGTAGTCGCCGGTGCTCCATGAACTCTTCCACCGTGTCGAAACTCACCCCGCAGGAGAAGCATTTGAAGGTCATCTTTCCC
>QMOF01000283.1 GCA_003650185.1 Chloroflexota bacterium
GCAAGGAGCAACTCCGGCAGCGCAACGCCAACTTCGTGGGTATCATGCGCACGATCCTGCTCAAGCGCATGGAAAGCTCGGTATCGGCGCTTACCACTACCGTTCAGTCCCTTGTTGCCTACCTGGACCTTTTCCTGGCCAGGCTGGAAGCAGGGAAGGTGCTCACGCCCAAGCAAGCATACCGCCTCCGCGCTGTCCTTGGAGGCAGCCTTCCGGACCAGGAGCTGGAGCCGGAGGACTGGGAGCCCCGGGCCCTGGAAGCGTTGCGACAGGAGCTCGACGCTCCGACCGACCCGGGCCAGGTTGACAGGCTGCGCGCGGCCGTGGAGTTCGACCGGGACCGCTTGAGGACGTTGCTGGACCGGCTGCGCTGGCTGGACGAGATGTGGGCCGAGAAGGGCGACCCCAAGGCCCAGGCGGTCAGGGCACTTCTGGAGAAGCTCCCCAGGACAGACCAGCACGGTATACCGACCAAGGTGGCCCTCTTCACCAGCTACCGCGACACCGCGGAGCACCTGTTCAGGCAGTTCGGCGGCGAGGTGGAGGCCCTGAAGGCCAGCTTCCGGGTACGGAGCAACCTGTCCGACAGGCGCTGGATGGCCCTGCTCACCGGGAGTGACAACCAGCAGCGCCGACGCACCGTCCTGGAGCACTTTGCTCCGCTGGCCACCTACCGTGAGACTGAGCCCCTGGATGACCCGGCGCTGTGTGAGAAGATCAGCCCGCTACGTGAAGAGGACATCCAGCTCCTCATTGCCACGGATGTGCTGTCTGAGGGCCAGAACCTTCAGGATGCCCAGTTTGTGGTCAACTACGACCTGCCGTGGAACCCGGTGCGAATGATCCAGCGCGCCGGGCGCATCGACCGTCTCTTTTCTCCCCACGAGAAGGTCTTCATCTACAACGTTATGCCGGAGCAAGGTCTGGAAGACTTGCTGAAGCTGGTGCAGAAGCTCACCCGGAAGATCGAGACCATCGAGGACGCGGTAGCCCTGGATGCTTCGGTGCTGGGAGAGCAGATCGAGGTACGTGAGCTGGATAAGGTCATGAGGCTTCGGGCGGGCGGCACCGAGGCGGACCAGGTCTATCGTGAAGGAGAGCGCAACCAGGGCATCGACGAGGGGCTGGAGATACTGAATCGCTACCTTGAACTGATGAAGGCGTCCGCCACCGAGGACGTGCGGCGCATCCCTGATGGCGTCTATAGCGTGAAACAGGGTCCACAGTCGGGCGTGTACATTATGCTCAGGATGCCGGAGAACCTCTCGGGCGAGGTGTTCTGGCGCTTCTACCCGGATGGGAACGTTGCTCAGCCTACTACCTCACCCAGCGACGTGCTGGGTATCATCGAGGCCCATCCCGAGGAGATGCGCGTGGAGCTTCCTTCAGACGAGAACCCGTTCAAGCACCTCCAGGAACCGTTGAAGGCTGCCGTCTCCCAGGTGGGTGAGGCTTACCTTCAGGCGGTGGCCTCCGTCATGCCGGACAAGTTCACCGCCAGGATCAGGCGTATTCTACAGCGCGATGATCTGCTTGGTGCCGAGCCAGAGCTGTGGCAGTGGTTCAATAAGTGGACTCAGCAACCTTTGCCCTCGGACGCCCTCAAGCGGGGGGCGATGCTGGACCCGGTGCGGGTGGTCAACCGCCTCAACCTG
This sequence comes from Chloroflexota bacterium, assembly GCA_003650185.1. GTDB lineage: Bacteria > Chloroflexota > Dehalococcoidia > UBA2247 > RBG-13-53-26 > B9-G15. The sequence continues at coordinate 1,656 of QMOF01000283.1, forward strand.
CGGTCTGGGAAGCTACCTGAGATTGTCAGGGCGTTGCGAGACCTGAAGGCTGCCGTCGAAGAGGAAGGGCTGGACCGGCCACTTCCGCGGCCCCCCAGTAGCCAGCCTTCGGTGCGCGACCTGGAGCTGGTGGCATGGGAGCTGGTGGTGGGACCGGACCGAGCGGTTGCTGCAGCTAAGGAGGCCCACGATGACTAATGGAAAACGTTGGCCCAAACCAGGAGATCGCTTGGTTCATACGTTCCGTAAGCGCCCAGGGGAAGTAGTTGCCGAGGTGGCGGCGGCCGACAGCCGATCTGGGCGAGTGGCGGTAAGGGTAGAAGGGAAGGAGTACCCGACTCTGTCAGCTGCGGCTGCTGAGATCGCTGGTCACGCGACTAACGGTTGGGTCTTCTGGGGGCTCAAGCAGCAAGAGCGTGTCGAGTGACCATCACGGTCAGCCGCAAATGGCTTGATAGTACATCCGGATCGGTCTACATTCTCCGATGTATACCGATTCTAGACGACTCTCAATGGCAAGTTTGAAGGCTCCTATGGATAATCGATGGGTGTCAGTCGACGAGATTGCTCGGTATCTCGGCGTCGCCAAGGACACCGTGTACCGGCGACTCGGACCGTGAAGAATGCCTCCTGCCCCATGTTGTTAAGGCGGTGGTCAACCGCCAACCCCCCGCGAGCCCCTGGGGAGCTACGGGGGAGACCCCGGCCCAGAGTGCTGTGCCTGAAGTGGCCAGCGCTCAAAGCTACCAGGTAGCTGAGGGCCACCCTGAGCCCTAGCCTCGGGCAGAGGGTAACCCCAACCCCCCAGCCCCCGCAGACCCAGGCGATGATCCTTGGTCCTTGGCTCAGGGTGAGTGTCTCCCAGCCATCGAGTCGCCCAGAAGGCTGGGAGCGAGCACTGGCCCCAACATCCGTGCCTGAGAACCCCGAGCCGCTCGAAGCTCCCAGCATACTCAGCGCTCAGCGCTCGAGCCTCGGGCTGAGCCTAGGGCTCGAGGGTAGGCTCGAGGGTAGGCGAGCCTTCGAGGCCGACTCAGGGTTACCCTCACCCTCAGGGTTGGGC
>QMOF01000284.1 GCA_003650185.1 Chloroflexota bacterium
GAAAGGTCCGTTAGCCGGCTTCTCGGGCCTGCTGCTATTGCCAGTGACAAAGCATGTGCTGGCCGCCTCACAAACACATATCATGGCGTGCTCCTGACATCACAACCGCATCACAAGGTCACCAGCGACCGCGGTGCCTTCTGGGCAACGCAAGCGCCAAGGGTGAATATGGTAAAGCGGCAGGTAACGCTGTGTCAAGTGGTCGATCTGTCGGGTTCTACACTCTTAAGTGTGAAATGGGGGCTGCTTCTGCTATAATCTCACCGGCCTGCGGCCCGCTGTCAAGGTCAGCCCCGGGCCAGAGTTCCTATATGTTCGGGAGGACTGGGTAATGTCCAAAATGCTGATGGTCATCCCGGAGCAGTGCTCGGGATGCCGCATCTGCGAAGTGGTCTGTGCCGCCAGACGCTTCGGTGTGAACAACCCCAAGAAGGCTGCCATAAGAGTAGTTACCACCTACCCCCAACCGGTCATGAGAATGCCGGTGGTTTGCAGCCAGTGCAAGGTGCCTCCATGTGCGCAGGCGTGCCCGGTTGGCGCCCTGGGATGGTTTGACGGGGTGGTCAAGCTGGACGAGGAGAAGTGCATTTCCTGCTGGAAATGCGTGGAGGTCTGCCCCTTCGGCGCCATATATGCCCATGACGATTGTAACCTGCCCATCAAGTGCGACATGTGCGGCGGAGACCCCGAGTGCGTCAAGAAATGTCCCAAAGGAGCCCTCAGGCTCATGCCCACGGTCCTCCTCGGCGAAGCCAAACGTGTCAGTAACGTCCTCAGCTACACGCAGATGAAGGAGATCGAGTTCTACGAGAAAGGCGAGAGGAAAATCATCCGCTACGCCGAGATAGGGAAGGAAGAGCTATGAGCGTGAAGAGCGGGTATTTCAGGCGAATGCTCTCAGTGGACCTGACACAGGGCAAGACCGAGCGCCGCGAGCTGTCGAACGGTTTCATCGAAAAATACGTTGGCGGGCGCGGCTTCGGTGCCAAGCTGGTGTGGGACAATCTGAAGCGTCACGGGTTCCACGTCGACCCCGTCGGCCCGGACAACCTGCTGGTGCTGGCGCCCGGGCCTCTCACCGGGGCTTATGTCCCAGCATCGGGCAAGGCTTCCTTCGTGGCTATCTCACCCGCCACCGGGCTTTATGGCGACTCATCCGTCGGAGGTGCCCTCGGAGTCGAACTGAGGCAGACGGGGACCGATGTCATCTCCATTACCGGCAGAGCGCCGGAGCTATCTGTACTCTTCGTCGACAACGGGGAGACAACCATCCTGGCCATGCCGGAACTCAAGGGCAAGAGCTGCCTGGAAGCTGAGGGGACTATCAGAGAGCGACTAGGCACCCACGGCATTCACGTGGCTACCATTGGGGTGGCCGGTGAGAACCTAGTGAGATTTGCCTGCGTTAACGCCGACTGGGGCCGCAATGCAGGAAGGACAGGGATAGGCGCTATCATGGGGTCGAAGAACCTCAAGGCCATTGTCGTCCGCGGTGACAGGGATATCCCGGTGCATGACCTGGCCGGGCTCATGGCCGAAAACGACAAGGCCAGCAGGTACATGAAGGAACACAAGTACTTCAAGATGTGGCAGCAGGAAGGCCTGATGAACGTGATCGCCTACGCCAATGACAAAGGTATCCTGCCCGTCTACAACTTCAAGGACGGCGTCTTCTCCAGGGCACACCAGGTCAACGGGGCCACCATGCTCTCCGGCTACAAGATAGGCGACAGTGCCTGCTTCTGCTGTCCCATGTGCTGCGGCAACATCTGCCTGGTGAAGAACGGCAAATACGCGGGCACAGTGGTTGAGGGGCCAGAGTACGAGTCCTGCGCCATGCTGGGGCCGAACGTGGGGATTGACAACTTCGCGGCGGTGCTGTCGGCCAACCAGATGTGTGACGAGCTGGGCGTCGACACTATCTCTTCCGGGAGCATCGTTGGGGCCGTCATAGAGGGGTATGAAAGGGGGATACTGACCCTGTCTGACCTGGATGGCTGCGAGATCACCTGGGGAGACGAAGACGCCATCCTGCGGTTGATCGAGAAGATCGCCTATCGGGAGGGGATCGGTGACATCCTTGCCGATGGGGCGCGCCGCATTGTCGAGACGTGGCCGGAAATGGAAAAGGTGCTCGTCCACGTCAAGGGGCTGGAGCAGTCGGCCTACGACAGCCGCCCCAGTATTACCATGGCACTGGCGTACGCCACCTCGGACATAGGGGCACACCACACACGGGCCTGGACCATCGCCAAGGAGATCGAGCAGGGGCAGAGCTGGTCTGACGACGAGAAGGTTGACATCGTCATCTATCATCAGAAGCTGCGCTCGCTGTTCGATATGCTTGGCGTTTGCCGCCTGCCCTGGGTTGAGCTGGGGCTGAGCGAGCGACACTACGAGAACTTCTTCCGATGTGTCACCGGGAGCGAAGCCTCCCTGGACGAACTCCTGGAGCGCTCAAACGACGTCTACAACCTTACCCGCCTCATAAACGTCCGCCTCGGGGCAAGCCGCAGAGACGACAGCCTCCCTTACAAGGTGCGGGCCAACCCACCCCTCACTGGCCCGACCGCTGGCAAGGTTATCGACCAGGGTGACTTCGACAGGCTGCTCTCGCTCTACTACCGAAAACGCGGCTGGGACGAGCAGGGCAACCCACCAGCCGAACTGGAACAACAGTTCGACGACTGACTCCCGGGCATGACCCACTC
>QMOF01000285.1 GCA_003650185.1 Chloroflexota bacterium
AGGGCATGGGCTGGAGCTGTACCTGGCCGATGGCATGAGCGCCACCATCACCAACAACACTCTGGACAGCAACGGCGGCACCTACAGTGATGGTATCCACTGCTCGATAGGGGGCAGCGGCGGGCCAGTCACCTTGCAGCGCAACACCGTCGCCAACAGCGGCCGCGACGGCCTATATCTGACTGGAGTGAGCTACCCCATCCTGGCTGACAACGAAGTCTCCGGCAATGGGGGATGGGGTCTCTACCTTTACCTCACTTCCTCGAGTCCGAATCCAGGTTCTCTTACGGGGAACACGCTGCTGAACAACAGGTACGGCATCTCAATACTGGGTTCGTGCGTTGACGCATATCATCAGGATATCGACACATCCAACACGGTAGACGGCAAACCAGTGCTTTATCTCGTTGGGCAGGAAGGCAGGATTGTGGATGGTGTTCCTGTCGGCTACATTGCCCTGATCTCCTGCACCAACGTGACTGTAAGAAACGTGAACGTGGCCATGAACGGGCAGGGCATACTGCTTGTGGATACGTCGGCATCTGAGCTAGGTGGGAACAACCTGGAGGACAACGTGTACGGGATCTACCTCTATTCTTCCAGTGACAATATCGTCTCTTCCAATAGCGTCTCAGGCAGCATGTCTTCGGCCGAGGACAAAGGGGTATACTTGAAGTTCTCAGATGGAAACACGGTGTGTGACAACAGCGTTCGCACCAACGCCTACGGGATACATCTTCACTACTCTGATGGCAACGTCATCTCAGGGAACGACCTGTCGCTCAACAGGGAGTACGGCCTGCGCCTTCTGCATTCCTCCGAGAACACCGTCTCTGGGAACAGCGTGTCTCTCAACGGGGGTGTCGGTATTTCGCTTGACCAATCTGCCTGCAATCGCATAGTTGATAACCGTATTTCGAAGAACGGGTACGGTATCGAGCTGGTAAAATGCCAGGCTGCGTTGCCGAACAACGTGGTCAGTGGCAACTCTCTGTTGCAGAACTGGACGGCGGTCTGGCTCGAATCATCCAGCGGCAACATGATCTATCACAACGAGTTCCTCGATAGTCAGAGCTTGCAGGCCTATGATGATTGGCTCTGGCCTTGGAACTCGAATATATGGGATGACGGTGACGTGGGGAACCATTGGAGCGACTACACGGGTCTGGATGCTGACGGCGATGACCTCGGTGACATTCCGTACTTGATTCAGGGCCTGGCGGTGGCCTGTGATCGGTTCCCTTTGATGTATTCCATCGATGTGCACTGCCGGTTCGTCGCTGAGCCCCCTCTGACAGTCCTGGGGAAGGAGGTCCAATTCAGGGATCAGTCGCTGGGCAGCATCGGTTCCTGGCTTTGGGACTTCGGCGATGGACAAACAACCACTGAGCGGAATCCCACTCATGTCTACGGTGGCCCCGGGCGGTACACCGTCTCCCTGACGGTGACCAGCCAGACGGGAGCCACTGTCGACATCCAAGAGATGGAGGTGGTGATTTCCGCCTCGATGCCTGTGGAGGGTTGGGCAGTGGTGGTGGGGGTCTCGGACTACAGCATCCTGCCGGACCTGCCCCATGCGGATGATGACGCGCGCCAACTGCACAGCCAGCTATGCGCCTTGTGGGGAGAAGAACACGTGAGATTGCTCGTCGACAGTGAGGCCACCAAGGGCAACATCCAGGATGCCCTCACTATGTGGCTGCCTCCGAGAGAGAACGCAGGAGATGTGGTCATGTTCTTCTTCTCGGGTCACGGTGGGGAGGGAGTCATTTGCCCCTATGACGCCACTTCATCCACGGACACTGTCTGGGTGGAGGAACTGGATGCCTGGCTCGATGGTCTGGATTCGGAGAGCACTTTGGTGATGTTGGACAGCTGCTACAGTGGAAGTTTCGTTGGCCTGGCGGAGCCGGGTCGAGTGATAGTGACGGCCAGCGCCGACGACGAAGTATCCTGGGATATGTGGCAGTTTGAGCACGGTGCCTTCTCCTACTGGCTGTTGCAGAGTTTTGCTGAGGTGGGCAGTGTCGATGCTGATGGCAACAATGAAGTCTCAGCAGAAGAGGTATATGCCTACATTGAACCTCACTTGGTCAGCCACTCCTACACACTGGAGAGTTCCGGCTACGCAGGGCCACAGCATCCCCAGCTATACGATGGCCATGAAGGGGAGCTTGTGGTCATGGGAATCGATCTTGGCTTTCCGCCATTGGTTACGACTGACCTGGCCAGCCCTGTGGGTGTTGACTCCGCCACGCTGAACGCTGTTCTGGATGACCTGGGCAGTGCTTCGTCGGTCGAGGTCTGGTTCGAATGGGGGCTCGATACAAGCTATGGAAACGAGACAGGGCGGACGATAATGACTTCCCGTGGGCCTTTCAGCATGGATCTCAGTAACCTGGCGCCAGGTACTGCCTACCACTTCAGGGCACGGGCCTGCGGCCACGGGGAAGCCATAGGCGGCGACGCGCACTTCACTACGCTGTCCGGAGGTCCCAGGGCAGACTTCAGCGCCGATGTCGAAGAGGTCAGTGAAGGAGGTACAGTCAGTTTCACCGATCTCTCTACATCAGATGATGGCATCGTCTCGTGGCTGTGGGACTTCGGCGATGGCCAGACCAGCACAGAGCAGAATCCAACGCATGAGTATAGGCAGGATGGGGTGTACAGCGTAACGCTGACCGTTTGGGAAGCAGACGATG
>QMOF01000286.1 GCA_003650185.1 Chloroflexota bacterium
AGCGCATGTTCTTTGGTCTCTTCTGTGGAATACAGTCTGGTCGCTGTCATAACTAGGTTACGTCAACGGTTTATGTCAATCCGGTCGCCATTATGTCAAATAAAATCCGTACAGCCGGGTGTTATGTCATCTTCGCCCGCCCCTTTGAATTCTAAGACCTACTCCAACTCGCTAGACGTTCCAGACCCTCTGCCATTTCATCGTCCGGAACAGTCAGCGAGAGCCGTATGTACCCCTCTCCATGCTTCCCGTAGCCCGTACCCGGCGTGACCACTACCCCGGTCTCTTCCAGTAGCCTGGCAGCAAAGCTTTCCGACGTGTATCCTTCGGGTATGCCAGCCCAAACGTAAAGACTGGCCTTGGGCAGATTCACTTCCAGCCCTATCTCTCGAAGAGCTTTCACCATCTGGTCTCTGCGGCGCTGGTACGTTCTGTTGTGCTCCTCGATGCATCCCTGGTCCCCCTGGAGGGCCTCGATAGCAGCATATTGAATCGCCTGGGGAATGCCCGAGTCAAGATTCGACTTAATCCTCATCAGGGCATTCCTTGCCGGGGCGTTGCCGACCACCATTCCCACCCGCCACCCGCTCATGTTGAAGCTCTTGGAGAGCGAATGGAATTCGAGACCAACTTCCTTGGCTCCTGGTACCTGCATCAAGCTGACTGGCCGATAGCCGTCGAATGCCACCTCGGTGTAGGGTGCATCGTGGCAGAGAACCAGGTCGTACTTCCTGGCAAACTCCACCACTTGACGGAAGAAATCCACATCTGCAGTGGCTGCTGTGGGATTGTTGGGGTAGTTCAGCCACAGCAGCTTGGCGCGACAGGCCACCTCCGCCGGTATCTGACCCAGATCCGGCAGAAAACCATTGTCCCTTGTCAAAGGCATGAAATATGGCTCTCCGCCGGCGAACATGGCGCTCACGGAGTAGACAGGATAGGCCGGGTCAGGAACCAGTGCGATATCACCCGGGTCGATGAAGCAGAGAGCGACATGCCCTATACCTTCTTTGGAGCCGATCAATGGCAATACCTCTGTGTCAGGATCAAGAGTCACCTGAAAGCGCCTCTTGTACCATGCAGCTATAGCCTGGCGTAACTCCGGCAGTCCGTACGTCTCAGGATACCGGTGATTTGCCGGGTCCATGGCGGCCTGGCAGAGCCGCTGGACTATGCGCTGCGGCGTGGGAATATCCGGATCGCCGATGGCGAAGCTGATGACCTTCTCTCCCCTGGCTTTCTTCTCGGCGATCTTCTCCGAGATACGTACGAAGAGGTAGGGTGGCAACCCATCAATGCGCTTTGACAGTCTCATCGTTCCTCCAACGATACTGCACCTGGCCACTCGCCGGTGAAGGTCAGATGAGCATCACCGATGAGCCGTACCGCACCTTTCCCATCCCATTCTACAGTGACGCAGCCTCCGGGCAAGGCCACATCAACCGTGTTGTCCACATAGCCATGCAGTTGTGCTGCGACGGCAATCGCACAGGCACCACTGCCGCAGGACAGCGTCTCTCCTGCTCCCCGCTCCCACACTCGGGCACTGATCTCCTTGCGTGACATGACGCTGGCTACCTCGAAGTTCAGGCGCTGTGGAAACATTTCGTGTTGTTCCACAACCGGTCCAAGCTCGGACAAAGGAAATTCAAATACTCCTTCAATGAAGCATACGCCGTGAGGGTTACCCATTGACACGAAGGTCAAAGGTAACTCCTTGCCCCCGACACGGAGCGGGTAGTCCAGCACTGGTGTTATGTCAACAGGCAGCACCACCGGTATCGCCTCGGGCCGCAACTCCGGCCTCCCCATGTCCACCACGAACCGGCCGGCCGCAGCCTGTACTCTCCTCACTCCAGCAATTGTGTCGATTGCCAGCTCGCTCTTGTCACCGATTAACCCACGGGCGGCGACGTACCTGGCGAAGCACCTCAGGCCGTTGCCACAGACTTCGGCCTCCGAGCCATCCGGATTGAGCATCCGCATGCCGAAGTCCGCCACGCTGGACTTCAGAAGCAGTATTAAGCCGTCCGCCCCGACTCCAAAGTGCCGATGGCACATGGCTTTGGCCAGAGTGGGCCAGTCGTGCTCTAGCTCACCAGCCTCTATCAGTATGAAGTCGTTTCCCGTAGCCTGTAGCTTGGTGAATCTCACACCTTGCGCCGATCCGTCAATCTGTGGACCGATTGTAGCAGGGGCATAGGGCACAGGCAAGTGACGCCTGCGCGAACCTGTCCGTGGCCGGGTATTCCAAGAAGCATGCATGCCCCCGACAGCTCACTCATGCCCTAACGGAAGCCCGCCTGGCCCCCTGGCGGGGGAAATCGGGGCCTGGCTGCACGCGAGACCCAGGCTCAAAGCTGGCACAGTCACGAGGGTCAGGAAATCGACTGAATGAGATGGGGGAGGGTTACACTCCTGCAACCCTCCCCCAGGAAAGAAAGGAAACGCGAGAAAACGTCGGCTCAAGACTACAGGGCATCCGGTAAACAAGGCATAAATGTCATCGTTCTCGACGTAAACATTTCGAAAAACTGTCTTCCCTGTGGCTTTGCCATGCACCTTCCACGAGATACTGTATCGTGTTAGTCGGTGGGGGTTGAAAAGGAGAGAGACACCTCCGAGAATCCTGGGGAAAAACTATTATCAGGATAAAGGAGGCATCTCTCTATGGAAAGCTTAGACGAGTTGATG
>QMOF01000287.1 GCA_003650185.1 Chloroflexota bacterium
CCCCACGTTCCTGCCGGGCGCCGCCAAGCTGGGAAACGACGGTGCGGACATCCTCTCTGACCATATCCAGCGGCAGTTTCCCGGTTGCGGAGGGGTTGTCGGAGCAGGGCCTCAGCCTGCCGTCGCCGCTGGATATGGTCAGAGAGGATGTCCGCACCGTCGTTTCCCAGCTTGGCGGCGCCCGGCAGGAACGTGGGGCAATGGGGGAAAGGGCATAGCATGGCAAATTGCACGTTGCGTTGCCTGGGCTGCGGCAGAGAGTATGCCGAGGATGGCATGAGGCTCACTTGCAGCGATTCGCATGGCCCGTCGCTCCTTCGCAGCGTCTACGGACAGAAGGCGATCGTCCGGAGGTCTGACCTGCCAGGCATATTCCAGTTCTCGGACTGGCTGCCTGTGGGTACAAGCCTGGATGTCAAAGGTGCTCCCATAACCTATCAGAGTGAGCGCCTTGCCCGGCACCTGGGGCTCTCCCACCTGTTTGTGAGCTTCAACGGTTACTGGCCGGAGCGCGGGGCGTTCATGGAGACCTGTACGTTCAAAGAGCTGGAGGCGCCTCCTACCGTGGCCAGATTTTTGGGCAATGGACGGGGCAAGCTGGTGGTGGCTTCCGCCGGCAATACGGCCAGGGCCTTCGCCCAGGTCTGTTGCAGGACAGGAACACCGCTTGTGCTTGTGGTGCCGGAGTCCGGGATGGAACATCTGTGGATCACCGAAGAGAGGAACGAGTGCGTCAAGCTGATAGTCCTGACCGGCGGTTGTGACTATACCGACTCGATTCAATTCGCCAACCGTCTGGCGGAGCAGGAGGGCTTCGTGCAGGAGGGCGGCGCCCTCAACGTGGCTCGACGAGACGGCATGGCCACCACGGTGCTGGATGCCGTTCTCACCATCGGCCAGATTCCAGACCACTACTTCCAGGCGGTGGGGAGCGGTACCGGGGCTATTTCAGCCTGGGAGGCGAACCTGCGCCTGGTCGACGACGGCAGGTACGGGAGCAAGAAGATGAGACTGCACCTCTCGCAGAACCATCCCTTTACCCCGATCTACGATTCCTGGAAAATGAGATCGAGGGAGCTCGTGGCGTTGGACGTGGAAGAAGCCAAGGAGAGGCTACGGGAGGCGGACGCCAAGGTGCTTTCGAACAGACGGCCCCCGTATTCGATTGCCGGCGGCGTTTATGACGCACTGGAAGACACCAATGGAGAAATGTATGCGGTGACCAACCAGGAGCTGAGAAAGACAAGAGACCTGTTCGAGGAACTGGAGGGAATAGATATCTGCCCGGCTGCGTCCGTGGCGGTGGCTTCCCTGGCGCAAGCCGTGGCACAACGTGCGGTGGACAAGGCCGATGTAGTCCTGCTCAATATAACCGGCGGCGGACTGCGAAGGCTGAAGGGCAGCCGCCGTGGTGGACGATCCTGGCGCAGACATTGGTCGCGTTCTGACACAACCAGGTTGCCCACTCTAGCAATCCGCAGATGTTTCCTTGCTTGACCGCTATTCGCACGCCACGGGGTTTGGAGGGCTTGCGCAATGGAGAGGCCCAGAGAAGAGAGCGTTGCCGACGAAAAGACGCCGTTTGACGGCGATAGGTTTGGCTTCACCAGGAGCTATGCTGGCTATGGCACCTCAACAATCTGGCAGGATCGCCTGAATGATATCGTCAAGGAGGGCTTCACGTGTGGGCGATTGCTCGACATAGGGTGCAACTATGGGTTCTCCCTGCGCACGTGCCAGGCGTACTTCGACGTCCATGGATTGGACATCTCGCGGTATGCCATTCGCGAAGCGAAACGGCATGCTCCCACGGCAAACATAATGCTATGCGACGTCCGAAAGGGACTTCCGTATAAGGACGGCACCTTCGACGTGGTCACAATGTTTGATACCCTGGAGCACCTGACGAATCATGACTCCGTTCTGAGAGACGTCTGCCGAATTCTGAAGCCGGGGGGGCTCCTTACGCTGACGACTCCCAACAGGTGGAGCATCAACTCTATCCTGTTTGGTCGAGACTACTGGTTCAAGAGGGATGCTACCCACGTGGTGCTTTTCTCGAGAGGTTCATTGAAGAAGGAGGTCACCGAAGCGGGATTCGGACACGTCAGCGTGCGGACTATCAGTCTTCTACATTTCTTGAGTGACTTTGGCAGGAGGGAGGCCCCAGCCAGCGCCTCACGTGATGGCGACGCTGGCCAAGACCCTCCTCGAAAAGGCTGGGGCAGCCGGATCCCGGCACCGCTGAAGCCGCCTCTTCGCAAAGTGTACCGTTGGATACACGACTTCCCAACACCCTGGGGGGCAAACCTCTACGCAATCTGCAGGAAACGGAGATGAAGCTGACTCTACTTGCGGCACTACGCTCTTTGACTACGAGTTGCGAGGCCGGGAAGGACGTCGCACCATGAAGGTGATGCTCATCAATCCGTTCTGCATCGTGCCAAGATCATGGATGCCTTACGGCCCTCAAGAGCCACTGGCATTGGAATACCTGGCTGCGGTGGCGTCTCCAGACCACGATGTCCGCATTCTTGACTGCAGGGCCGAGTTCCAGGGCCAGTACAAGGCTTTGCGTGGCAACATGTTTCACGTTGGAGCCACTGTCGAGCAGATCCAGGCAGCCATCGCTGGCTGGCAGCCCGATTTGGTTGGAGTAACCGCTCCCTTCGCAACCCAA
>QMOF01000288.1 GCA_003650185.1 Chloroflexota bacterium
CACCATACCTATACCCGGGAGCAGATAGAGGACTGGCTGGAGCAGATCGACGCCGACTCCTGCTGGCTGGGGCCGACCACCGTCCAGGGGATGGAGGCGGTGCTTTGGGATGCCACGTGCGACGGGATGGAGGAGAGGTTCCTGGGACACTACCTGGCCACCAGTCTGGATGCTGCCTCCGGAAGGCTGGCCCTCACCCGTACCCACGACGTCACCGGGCTGGACGAGGACAACTACCTGGGGCTGGCCGACCCTGAAGAGGCTACCCTGGCCGAGATTATCGACGCCATAGAGGGCAAGTGCGGGGAGTCGCCTTCGAAGGACGAGTTCGAGGTGATGAAGGACATCTGCGACGCCCTGAACAACCTGGATATATAGAGAGGGCTGGTTGCTCCTGCACCATAGAGCACTGGACACCAGCAGGCGGCCCACCGCGACCCCAAGGGGTCGCGGTTTCGGTAGGGGGTTGTGGGCTGTAGGGTGGGTGGAGCGAAGCGGAACCCACCAGCCAGCGCCACGTGTCACCCCCAGCGTAGCTCAGGGTCCGGGGTGGGCGAGATTCTTCGCTCCGCTCAGAATGACATGAGAGTAGTAGGTGTAGGGTGGGTGGAGCGAAGCGGAACCCACCAGCCACCGCACCCGGGTGGTGGGGCCAGGGCACAGGGGGGCACCCTCGTGTGGTGGAAGAGAGCGGGTCGGGTGGGGCACCCGACACCCACACGGAGTGACGTGAGAATGGGGCAAACGGCGTCCCGACGCCAACGGCCGCTCTTGGGGGTGAGAAAGGTGGTTGCCAGGAGCCGCCGGATAGTGCAATAATGCAGCGCAGCATGCGGGCACGGTATGCGGATATGAGGCTGGACCGCTCCAGGCTGGAGTGGGGCGCCGTTCTGCTGGCGCTCATCGGGGTATACCTCATCATCAACCTGGCCCTGCGCCACATGTTCACGCCCTGGAGCCGGGTCTACGTGGCCCAGCCCGTTCTATGGTGCGTGCTCATCGCCGCGGTGGTGCTGATCGCCAGGTCACGCCAGGGCGGCGAGCTCAGGTTCACCAAGGACTTCGCTGGCATAGCCCTGCTGCTGGGCGCTTTCCAGGTGTCCTGCTTCCTCATCGCCGGGCTGCTGAGCAGCTTCGGCAAGAGCCCGTACACGCACACTCCCTACGGCATATTCCTCAACGTGGTCTTCTTTGGCACGGCGCTGGTGGGCTTCGAGTTGGCCCGGGCCTACCTGCTGAGCCGGTTCGACCGACGGCACACCATGCTGGCCATCGTGCTCATTTCGCTGCTGTACACGGTGCTCGGCGTGCCGCTTACCAGGCTGACCGGCCTGGACGGGTTCAGCGCCTTCCCGTTCCTGGGAGGGACGATGCTGCCCGCTTTCGCAGAGCACCTGCTGGCCTCTTTCCTGGCCCTCATCGGCGGGCCGGTACCGGCGCTGGCCTACCGTGGGTTGATGGAGTGCTTCGAGTGGTTCTCGCCCATCCTGCCCAACCTCACCTGGATGGTGAGGGCATTTGTGGGCGTGCTGGCCCCGCTGATAGGCATGCTGGTGGTGCAGAGCATGTACGCGGAGAAGGAAGAGGCGCTGGGGTTGAAGGAGGAGCGGAAGCCGACGAGCCGCTCCTCGGTGGTAGGGTGGGTAGTGACGGCGGTGCTCGCTGTAGTCATCATCTGGTTCAGCTCCGGGCTGCTCGGGTTTCACCCGGTGGTGATAGTCAGCGGCAGCATGAGCCCGGCCATCTCGGTAGGCGACGTGGCGGTGGTGAAGGACGTCTCGGCGGAGAGCATCGTGGAGGGCGACGTCATCCAGTACGTGCGTGGAGGTAACACCACCATCCACCGGGTGGTCGAGGTGGGCCGCGAGAACGGGGACGTGTTCTTCATCACGAAGGGGGACGCCAACGATAGCCCGGACTCGCGCCCGGTGTACGCTGAGGAGGTGGAGGGCCGGGTCAGCTTTGTCCTGCCCAAGGTAGGCTGGCTCTCGATAGGCTTCAAGAACCTCTTCAGCAGCGTCTTCTGAGGTGCCCCAGGCGGCAGCGCACCATTTGTGACGGGTCTCCCCTTGTGCCATCTGGGGCGGGCGAGCCTTATGCGTGGGCGTACGAGTGCCGGTGACCACGGAAGTAGGCCAGGCAGACTCCCAGGAGGCCCAGAGCCGCTGAGCCACCGGCCAGAGGCATGAGGGGGGCTTCCCAGGGAGTACTGGTGGAGACCGGCGTCTTCACCGTGACCATCCAGTTGCTGAACCGGTTGGTGGTGACGGTGAGGGTCATCGACTCTGGGTCGACGGCGGTGGGCATCTCGAACCACTGACCGGCACCTTCGTCGTAGCGCGATATGGCCAGCAGGCCCACTCTACCGCCGCAGGCCTCCAGCTCAGCCTCGCCGTACTTCACCGTGACAGTGACCGTGGCGCCGGGTGCCAGGTCCGCCGCCAGGTCGATGGTGAACCAGGTGCCCGCTGCGCTGAACCTGTTGCCGGCGTCGGGCAGGCCATCCGGTGCCCCCTGCATGATGCTCACCTGTCCGTCGCTGACTACCGCGCCCTGTGGGAAGTGGAGCACGACCGTGCCGTCGGAGGTGGCCACCGTGGTTGCCGTGTCAGGGGAGAGGGACTGAGTCACGACGGTGGTATCGGGCTGCTGGGGCCCATCCGCTGGGGTGTCGGGGGG
>QMOF01000289.1 GCA_003650185.1 Chloroflexota bacterium
AACCAGTACCGGATGTCGTACCACTCCACCCTTCCCTCTCCCACCCTGTCGTACTCCCCGAACACGTACTCCTTCGCCTCGTCCAGTGACACGCCATTGAGCCGGGAGTACAGGCTGGGTATACCCTCACCCCAAACGAGTTCGGCGTAGCGATCCCGCGTCAGGGTGCCGTTCATGTCGAAGGACACAACTTTGGTGCGACGCTGCATGCCAAGCCCAAGCACATTGAGCCAAAATAGCCAGGATGAAGCTTGCCAAAACCAGTTGCGATTGTATACAATGTATGCTTGTGCCATCAAGCCCATCCACTCAACAAAGCGCGGCACAAATTTGCGAAGGAGGGAAGGTGATTGAATGCGCTAGGTACACATCTGCTGTTGGAACTCAAAGACTGTAACCGGGAGGTACTAGACGACTTGGCTTTGCTCCAGAACGTTCTGGTTAGTGCTGCTGAAGAGGCAGGGGCTACTGTACTAGCGAAGCACTTTCACCACTTCGCTCCGCAAGGAGTCAGCGGCGCAGTACTGATAGCTGAGTCCCACCTCACAGTGCACACGTGGCCTGAGCACGGCTACGCAGCATTAGACATATTCACCTGTGGAGACAAAGTCAACGCCGAGCTGGCAGCACAGATTCTGATAGACAAGCTGCAGAGCAAGGATCCCGCCATTATGAACATCAGAAGAGGAGTCCTGGTAGAACAGCCGGTGTAGGTCGCGAAAAATCATGGAAGACTCGGACCCTAGTTTATGGTTTACAGATACTATTAACCCGAACTTCGTGCAGTTGCATCGAGTCCGGGATAGTGTCTACTCGGGGAAGACGTCGTTTCAGTCGGTGCAGATCATCTGCACCAGCAGCTTCGGCAGATGCCTCGTCCTGGATGATAAGATCCAATCTGCCGAGGCGGACGAGTTCATCTATCACGAGGCCCTGACCCACCCGGCCATGGTGTTGCATCCGCAGCCGGAGGCAGTGTTCGTAGCGGGTGGTGGCGAGGGAGCAACGTTGCGGGAGATACTGCGCTACCGTTCAGTGCAGCGCGTGGTGATGATCGATATCGATCAGGAGGCAGTGGACCTGTGCCGTCGCTTCCTACCAATGCTTCACCAGGGTGCCTTCGAAGACGGCAGGGTGGAACTGCTGCATCTTGATGCCAGAGACTATCTGGCCAGGTCGAACGACAAGTTCGATGTGATCATCATCGACCTCACTGAGCCAGTCCAGGGTGGTCCAGCTTGCCTGCTATACACCCGGGAGTTCTACAGCCTGGTTCGAGAGAGACTTGGCCCAAAGGGCATCGCTGTTGTCCAATCCGGTAGTTGTACCCTGGGTGAGTTGCACGTTTTCACGGCCATAGCCAGGACGCTGAAATCGGTCTTCCCTGCTGTCCTTGAGTACCAGGCATACGTTCCCTCTTTCGGCGGGCCGTGGGGATTTACCCTGGCCTCCGAGGAAATCGACGCGTTCTCCCTGTCCCCCGAAGAACTGGATGCCCGCCTCTCCGAAAGGCTCGCCGGCAACCTCAGGTTCTACGACGGAGTAACCCATCAAGGCATGTTCTGCTTGCCCCGGTATCTTCGACAGGAGCTAGACGAGTCGAAGACAGTTATCACCGACGAACAGCCCCTCTTCTTATCGTAAGTCCTGCAACATTCGCCCATATCGGGCTACCTGTATCCAACTGATCCGGCATACTTGACCAGCATCCCCTAGTCCGGTACCATGTTGATAAATTTGGTCAACAAAATGAGACTCTCCACCAGAGGACGATACGGAGTCAGGGCTCTGCTTGACGTAGCTCTCCAGCCTGATAGAAACCCAGTCATGGTCAAGGATATCGCCAGGAGACAGGGTATACCCGTCCAGTACCTGCAGCAGTTAGTCTCTGCCCTGAGCAAGGCTGGGTTGCTGAGGAGCATTCGCGGAGCACGTGGCGGTGTTACCTTGACCAGACCGCCTGACCAGATAAAGCTAAGCGAGATAGTCCAAGCTCTGGAGAGGTCGACAGCTCCTGTAAAGTGCCTGGATGACCCGGGGGTCTGCTCACGTTCAGATTTCTGCGCCACTCGAGACGTCTGGGGACAAATCGACAAGGCGGTGAGTGAGATACTCGACTCTACCACCGTCCAGGACCTGGTGAACAAGTGCAATGAGAGGAAAAGGGGCAGAGCGGCACCAGCCCCCTACAAGCGGTCAGGGACCAGACAGCATGAGGCCCTGACGGTGCCGAGCGAACCCCATTGAAGGAAATGGCAAAGCCTGG
Source organism: Chloroflexota bacterium (assembly GCA_003650185.1). Taxonomy (GTDB): domain Bacteria; phylum Chloroflexota; class Dehalococcoidia; order UBA2247; family RBG-13-53-26; genus B9-G15. Next base: position 2,267 of record QMOF01000289.1, read on the forward strand.
TCGCCTTGATAGGGAGGCAAGATCGACCGGCAGGATCGCCGAGAGTATCACCAGTTTGATTGGGAACACGCCACTGGTTAAGCTTAACAGGGTAACAGAAGGGCTGAACGCAACGGTTGTGGCGAAGCTCGAGTATTTCAACCCGGCATCCAGCGTAAAGGACAGGACTGGCATAGCCATGGTCGAGGCCGCAGAGCAGGCGGGGTTAATCAATGGACGTACAGTCCTAGTGGAGGCCACCAGCGGGAACACAGGAATAGCACTGGCCTTTGTCTGTGCTGCCAGGGGCTACAGGCTCATCATCACCATGCCCGAGACAATGTCGAGGGAGAGGCGACAGCTCCTG
>QMOF01000290.1 GCA_003650185.1 Chloroflexota bacterium
TTACCAGGCGCTCAGCGCCGCTGGCGGCCAGCTCCACGCCATAAAGCGTCCAGCCGTCGCAGGCCGCTGCACTGACAGTGATATCGCTACCCAGGTCTTCCACCAAGACCGGCTGGCCGGTGGAGGTGTTGATCTGCCAGAGGTCGCTATCGACTCCATAGAGCGTCCCGTCAGGGGTAAACGCCAGCGCGCCAATATTCACGCCACTGGCGGGGCTGGGCCCAACCACCGTGGCCTGTCCCGTCCACGGGTCGATGGTCAGCAGCACGCCGTCCGGATCGCTGTTGTTCCACACGTAAATGGTACCATCGGTGGGGTGGATGGCCATGGCCACCGGGGTGGTGAACTCTCCCTCGCCACCGAGCTTTCCGATGAGGGTGGCATCGCCGGACAGCCGGTCCAGCACGTAGAGGCTATCCTCTGAGCTGTCCACTCCGTAAAGGGCGTTCTGCCAGTGGAAGTCGCCTGCCGAAAGGGAGACCCAGTCGGCATAGGCCGGGTCGGATACTTCGTGACTGAGAACACCCAGCCCGTTAATAATTAGGTAAGGCACCTCGGCGGGCCCCTCCGGGTTGAACGTCATGCCGCCAGTCTCGCTGGCCACCCTGATGACTTCTTCAACATTGTTTATAGCTGGCGCGAAGACCTTGATCCCAGCCGCTTGGAGCGCGGCGATGGCCTCAGTCCCACCCGTACCAGGGTAGTCATCGTCCTCGTCCGCCCTGTCAACGTCGTGGAATCCGGAGTTGGTGACCAGGACTATCGCCTTGTAGGCATCGTCGCGCCAGTTGATGGGCTCGGTGGCAGCGACCCGGTAGAGGGCTTCATACTGGCTTTCCAGCTCATCGCCCATGCCGTCGCCGGTCAGGCCATCGAGCGCACCGATGAACGAGGCCACATCGGTCAGGTTGCTGAGATTCTGGAAGGCGAAGTCACCGGGCGAGCCCCAGGGGGCGGTGTCATAGTCTCTGAAGGCGCCCAGGCCAAACCTGGCATCTGGGAAGAGGGCTGCCACTTCGCTGGCAACGGTGGAAGCCTTGTCTTTGAAGCCGTCCAGGTAGGGCTCGAAGCTCTCGGTATCATCCACCAGGTAGTAAACATCGATGTCCGGCTGCGGCGTGAATGTCAGGGTCTTGCTGATGTCGACCGACTGGCCGGGGTAGAGTTCTTCTTCTACGGCGGAAGGTGAGACAGGGGCCGATACCTCAATCGAGACGGGGACGTAGACCGGGCTGGCGTTGGGGTCGTTGCTGGACACCTCGAGCTCGTCGTAGTACGAGCCCTCGTCGAGCCCCGAGGTACTTACGGTCACGTTGATGCCGGTGAACTCGTCCGGCTCCAGGGAGTCTTGCAGCACGGTGAAGGATAGCCAGCTTTCGCCGTTCACCTTGGTCACGTCGAACTCCAGGGTGGAGCAGCCGTTGTTGCGGACGACCACGGTAGCCACCCTTGTCGTGCCGGTGAGCATGTGTTCCTCAATAGCTGTGGGGTTCACCGAGATGTTCGGCCAGCAGAAAGCCGTCTCGGACCATGAGCCCCACCCGGCCACGCCGTCGCTGGCCCGGACAGAGGCATAGTAGACCGTGTCCACGTCAAGGGGCTCCCCAGCGTACTCCACGGACTGAGCTGTTCCTGCTCCCTGCTGGGGGTTCCACATGCAGGTCCCGCTACGCCCGGAGCCCGTCCACACCTCCACCTCGTAGTTGGCCTGCGCGTCGCCGTCGGCGTCATAGTAGGTCCACCAGATGACCGGTGGGCTGACGTTTGTCCATACAGACACCGGGTCTGTGGTCGGACTCACGCTGGTCGTTGCCTGAACCGTCCCTGCCAAGGGCGGCGCCATCAACACCATGGAAAGGAGCATGGCAACTACCACGATCGGCGAAATAACTCTGGCTACACTTGTCATCTGGTGCCTCCCTTATCTGATGTCAAAAAAGAGGGGGACCCGGTGTGCGTCTCCGAGTCCTCCCTATGGCTTGCCAGTATGCTCAGACGATGCCAAATGCCGTACATCCAGCAATCGGACCTGTAGCCTGCTGGGGCGAGCAAGAAGCTGTCCAAACGTACTGTATGCATCAGTACTCCCCAGCCTGGCTCGATTCTCGGGAATCTGCCATAGTGCATTGTTACACAACAGTGAGATTTTGGCAAGAGGCCGATTAGGCTCATCCGGGCCAGGGTTTTGGTGGGCCTGGACGAAGGCGACCCCAACCGGTTGAACGCGTGTTTTCTCCCTTTCGTGGGTCCTCCGGGCGTGTTTGCTCTCGGTGTCGATGTCCAGAGTGTCCAGGTTTGGACGGAGCGAGGCGGAACCCGCCACCCTCCTTGACCCCCATCAGCCGCATAGCCGTCTGGGCACGGTGTCAGGTCAGGCACCCGAGACCCACCAGACCTGCCTCTTGCACCACACGGCAGCCACCCCCAACACGCCACGCCCTGTAGGAGAGCCTTTCCAGGCTCGACCGTCCGGTGCCGACGTGGCACGGCGCCTCTCCGTGGGCCTGGCCCCCTGCCACCACCCCGATCGACCCCAGAAGGGGTCTCCTACACACGCCGGGTCCTGTAGGAGAGCCTTTCCAGGCTCGACCGTCCGGTGCCAA
>QMOF01000291.1 GCA_003650185.1 Chloroflexota bacterium
GCTCACGTAGTCGGCGGCGGGCGTGGATAGGGCGAAGCCGGGGGCGGCGCCGGATAGCTCCGGGCAGTCAAGCCTGATGAAGGGGTCCTGGCAAACATGGGCAGCGACCAGGACGTCGGGTATAAACAGGGCAACGTAGCCCTCGTGCACGCAGCGGGGCGCCGTCCTGATGTACTCATTCCACAGGTTGTCCAGGGCGAAGTCGATGTCGTCGTAGCCGGGCTCGTAGAACAGCACCTGGAGCTCACCTTCGGTCTCAAAGAAGTCGATGTCCTCAAACCACATCGTTTCCACGTCTGGGTAGTAGATGGCGATACCGTTGGCATTGGGGTGCTCGGGACCGGCTACGTTGTAGATGACTGCCGCCCCGACGGCATCCATGACGTCCGCAGCGGCGGTGGCGATGCTGGTACCGTACACGCTGCCGTTGACCAGCGAGGCGAAGTGGTACAGGTCGATGCTGCCGGTAGACGAAAGCACCTCTTCTTGCTCCCAGTACCAGTAGCCGCACTCGCCGAAGGTCTCCGTCTCTGCCCGGGCGCTGGTGATCTCCTCATCGTAGGTGCCGATGCCGGACATCAGCTCGTCGGCGAAGACGTCGACAGCAGCAGCCAGGTCGCCTATCAGACTGAGGTCCTTGGCTGACAGGGTATAGCAAGACCACTCCTCGACCTCCGCCTCCTCTTCGCCCGAGTTGGCTTCGGCATATTTGTCGCACATCAGGGTGGCGAAATCAGCGGCGCTCATGCCGGGGTTATCGGCCAGTCCACTCAGTATGGAGCAATAAGGCCAACCGGGTACCGGGATGACTTCCTCGGACCCCACCGCGTACTCAGCGTAGTCCATGATCTGGTAGTCAACCTCAAGCATCTGCATGAGGCAGGCATCGAAGCCTACGATTTGCAGCAGGTCTGCTCCGCCACTGGTGGCGCCGTCCAGGGCCTGGCCCAGCTCACGAAGCGACAGGCTGTCACCATCTGTGGAGTCAAGACAGAAGTTGCATGACCTCCAGCCCTTGCCGTGGTCCCAGAGGACGAGGGCATAGTTTGTCGAGGGGTAGTTCGCTTTCACCCAGGCGATGAAGTCCTCTAGAGTAGCCGGATCGCCCATGTTGGCTTCGCCGGACTTCTCCGGTATGACTGCTCCCTCGTCGTCGACTGACCTCATGCCGACGAAGGTCTTCTGCAGGATGGCGGAGTCGCCCTTCTCGCTGTCGTCGAGCAGGACCACGGTCCGGGTTGGGCCATAGTAGGTGGCCTCGCTCATGGCGTGGAGGACATCGTCGGAAGCGGAACCGAGGTTGTTGTCCCCGGCCATGTAGACCATCGTTATCCAATCGAAGCTGTCAAAGACGGTGATAGCCACGTCCTGCTCGGCTAGCAGGTCGACCACGACCTCGTCGTCAACCGTCCGGTAGCCCAGGAACTGCACCGTGAAGTCGTACACTCCTGGTGCGGTCCCCTCCGGAACGCATATACTTTCGGTGAAGTCTATCCAGGTACCAGCACCAACCCTCTCGTGCTTCTCGGGCGAGAAGCTGACTTCTATCGGTGCATCTCCGGTAAGGGGCGGGTCCCACACCACCTGAGGCACCACCTCGTCGTAGCCGACGACGGTGCTCAGGGCACTGAGAATGGCCTCGGCTATCTCGGCACCAGAGCTGCTCACCGACTCGACCACGCCCCCGGTGGCCTCCGCCACATCGTGGAGCTGGGCGATGTCATAGGGCTCTATGCCGACCACGATGATCCCGGCATCATTGAGAGCCTGCACCACCTCGTCGCGGCACGGACCGGGGTAGTCAAACTCCCAGCCCCAGTCACCGCAGTTGTGGAAATCGGCGTCTGTGGCCAGGATCACCACCTTGACTGCGTCGGCCCTGAAGCTGGGGTTCAGCCCCGGGGCGACCTCGCCGTCATCCGTGTAGTCGCCGTCGCCGTTCAGGTCTACGCCCTCGCCGGTGGCTACCTGGTAGAGGGCCTCATACTGGCTCTCTGGGCCATCGTTGCCGCCGCCGGCCGTCAGGCTATTCACCGCAGCAACGAAATCATCTCTATCGTAGCTGAAGTCCTGGAGCAACCGGTATGCCCAATCGGGATCCCAGGAGTTCCCCCACGGTTCGAAGGGAAAGTCGCGGAAGCCACCAACGCCAAACCTCGAGTCGGGGACTAGCTCCCGTACGGCGTCAAAGATGTCCGGTGCCAGGGCCCGAAGGTTGGCTATGTCATCCCCGAAGCTCCCCGTTTCGTCTTCCAGCAGGAGGACGTCCGCAGGAGGTGTCAGGTCTGAGGGCAGACTGGGCACCCAGACCGATTTCACCACGTCGATGCAGTCCCCGGGATACAGCTCTGTCTCGATGGTGGCCGGTGATACGGATGGTGGCACGGTTATGGTGACCGTCTGGGTGGCAATCGCCGTTGCACCGATGAGATAGCTCACCTCGAAGCTGTGCTCGCCCGGGGCGACGCCGACGTGCGGCACGGCGATTGTCTCCACAAAGTCCACCGAAGCCGTGGCGTAGCTGCTGCTGCACGGTGGTGCGTAGCCCATACCCTGCGGGCTCCACGTAGCTGGCCGGATATCGGTGACGGCTCC
>QMOF01000292.1 GCA_003650185.1 Chloroflexota bacterium
CAACATAATGTTCAACGAATGGGGGCTAAACGCCGAGGAGCGCCAGGTCGCCCTCCAGGTGCTGACCGAGGTGGCCATTATGTCCCCGGACACCATAGACACCCTGGACAACGTCACCGTCCACGAATACCTGGCCCAGTATAACAACCTGCCGCGCCCTGTTTACGAGTACTTCGCCTACCTGGCCCACGCTTTCAACGTGGGTCTGGTCGACCTAGTACCCATGTCGGAGACCGTGAAGGCGTTCCAGCGGTTGATGAATCAACCGTTGGGTTACCCCGCCGGGGGCTACGGACGCATGGTGGAGGACATGGCCGAAGTGGTCAAGGGGAACGGGGGCGAGGTGAAGACACGCGCCAGGGTAGAGAGGATCATAGTTGAAGAGGGCAGGGTCACCGGCGTTCTAACCAGGGATGCCGTCTTCAGGGCGCCCATCGTGGTAAGCAACGCTGGTATTCAGCCCACTGTCTTGAAGCTGGTGGGTGAGCAATACTTCGATAGAAGCTACGTCAGCTATGTCAAAGACCTGCTGCCCAGCATGGGTTTCACCGGCTGCCGCTACATCCTGAGTAAGCCAGTATTGTCGTGCGGCCTGTACCAGATATGGTCCGAGGACGCCTGGTGGAACCTGGAACGTTTCGACCGAGCCAGAACGGGTGAAATACCGGCCGATGTGGTCATAACCGTGACTGTGCCTACCAACTATGATCCGGAGACGGGGCCGCCGGGCAAGCAGTTGCTGGTGTTGGGTACGCCGTGCTCGCCTGACCCACAGGACAAGATGATAAGAGCCCTCTGGAAGAAAACCGACCAGCAGATGGCCGAGATATTCCCAGAGATAGTGCCGTACGTCGAGTCGCGGGAGGCGTATGCCGGGCCGGCGCAGGTAGCGGCCGTCAGCCGCGACCAGGTGATGCCGGGGCAAGGGGGTGAGGCGGTGGGGGTAGGGGTGACCGTCGGGCAGTGCGGCAGGTACAAGCCATCGGCGAGGTCACCGCTGCCGGGGCTGTTCTACGTGGGCTTCGATGCAGGGAGTAGCGCCTTCATGGGCACGCAGCAGGCGGTGGACTCCGCCCTCAAGGTGGCACCCATGGTGTACCGCTACCACCTGGAGAAGAGGCTTTCCACTGCGCGATGAGATAGGCTCAGATGCGTCCTCATGGCCATTCTGAGACTCTACATCGGGTCATGACGATGACCGGCCGTGCCGCGAGAAAGGCTTCCCTGCATGCGCCTGCCACGACATTCGTAGGGCGAGCGCGTGTCAAGGCGTGTTTACGTGTCGCCGCCCAAACATGCTATAATTGCTGCGGCAGTAGAGGCCATCACGCCACGATAGACACGATACATGAGGAAGCGCGTTTTCTCCGGCGCCCGCCCTACGGGCAGACAGCACATCGGTAACTACCTGGGCGCAATCCAGAACTACGTCAGCCTCCAGGACGAATACGACTGCATCTACTGCATAGTCGATATACACGCCCTGACCACGCTTCAGGGTAGGAACGACGTCAGCACCCTCCAGGACAACATCCGGGAGATGGCACTCGACTGGCTGGCGGCTGGGATTGACCCCGAGAGAAGCGCCATCTTCGTGCAGTCGCATGTACCCCAGGTAATGGAGCTTCACACCCTGCTCAGCATGACCACCCCGCTCAACTGGCTTATGCGGGTGCCCACCTTCAAAGAGAAGATCAAGATGCAGCCCCAGAACGTCAACTACGGGCTGCTTGGCTACCCTGTGCTGATGACGGCGGACATCATCCTGTACAAGGCTGAGGTGGTGCCCGTCGGCGAAGACCAGCTAGCCCACCTGGAGCTGGCGCGCGAGATCGTCCGGCGGTTCAACTTCCTCTATGGGAATATTTTCCCTGAGCCACAGGCGAAGCTGACCCTCGTGCCTTTGATCCTGGGGCTGGACGGCGCGCAGAAGATGAGCAAGCAGCTCAACAACGAAATCGAGCTGGCGGCTACTCCGGAGGAGACCACTAGGCGCATCATGACCGCCTACACCGACCCGGCACGGAAGTACCGTAGCGACCCGGGCCACCCGGAGAAATGCAACGTCCTCAGCCTTCACCGTGCCTTCCACTCCGCCAAGCTGGAGGAGATCGAGTCGGAGTGCCGCAGCGCGGCGATCGGCTGCGTCGAATGCAAGAAGCTGCTGGCCCAGGAGATAAATGAGGCCCTGGCACCATTGCGCGACAGGCGTAATGAGTTGGCCAGCAGGCCCCGTTACGTGAAGGAAGTCCTGGAGGATGGCGCCAACCGCGTCCGCGTCATCGCCCGTGACACTATCAGGGAAACCAGAGAGCACATGGGGCTGGCGTAGCCGACCGAAGCCGGTGACGGGGGCTGGGCTGCACCGGGGGAGCGGGACGGTAGACCAACATCCTCACTTGCGACTTGACTCGAAAGGAGAACTGGTTGACACGTTTGCCTTTGTCCCGCAGCGGTAGGACCGCCCTGGAGGTGGCCACCCGAGCAGCAGAGGAGGCAGGAAGCCTCCTCCTGGATCAGATGCAC